>DROB01000210.1 GCA_011321985.1 Gammaproteobacteria bacterium
GATCGTTTCCGCAAAGAAGCCGCAAACGAAGAAGAGATACAGCGATGAACCTGCTCACCGAACTCCCGATTTCGCTGATCGTGCTAAGCAGTGGCCTGTTGCTGATCCTGATCGGTCTGTGGGGCATGCTGATGCAACATGACCTGATCCGCATCATCATCGGTTTTTCGCTGATGGATACCGGCATCCACATGACCATGGTCGCCATCGGTTACGTCACCGGTGGTACCGCACCCATCATCAATGATGCGGTGGCCGCGGATGAAGCAGTCAATCTCGTCGTCGACCCGGTGCCATCAGCACTGGTACTGACCGCTATCGTCATCGGTCTGGGGGTTACCGCTGTGATGCTGTCATTTGCGGTGCGCATCTATAAAACACGCAAGACGCTGATGATCGACAAGTTGACCGAGTTGAAATGATAACACCGGCCCTTACCGATATTGCTTTTACAGACGTGATGCTACAACCACTGGGCATATTTATACTGGCACTGGCCACGGCTTTCCTGATCCCTTTGTTCGACCGATTCTACCGTGGTTCTGCGACATTTATTTTTCTCGCAGCCCTGGTCGGGCTGATCCTCATCGCCGGTTTAAACCTGCTGGCTGTCATCGACGGCGCACCGGCTATCGCTATCGAAACCGCTGGCATCAAACCACCGTTCTCGATCAATCTACGTTTTGGCCTGTTCGAAGGCGGGTTTGTACTGGCGATAAATACCGTTGCGCTGCTCGCCGCCTGGCATTGCCTGCCAACGCTCAGACAGCATGCTTCCGCACTGTTGCTCTACCTCATCCTGGTGATGGGTATCGACGGTACGGTGATGACACGCGATCTGTTCAACCTGTTCATCTTCATCGAGATTACATCGATCGCTGTGTATGCGCTGATCGCCATGCAACGCACCGGTAACGCACTGGTCGCCGGGTTCAAATACATCATGGCGACCTCGCTAGCTTCGGCGTTTTTTCTACTGGGTACGATATTTATCTACTACCAGACCGGCACCCTGAATATCGATGACATCATCACACATCGGGCTTTGATCCAGGGCCCTGTCGGTCTCATCGCCAGCCTGTTCCTGCTTACCAGTCTGGTCATCGAATTAAAACCTTACCCTGCCAATGGCTGGGGGCTGGATGTCTATGAAACCGCAAACACGGGCATCGCTTCTCTGATCTCTGTCGCGGTTTCTGCCGGTGTCTTTTTTGCCCTTTATAAACTGTTACCGTTGCTGCAGGACTACCTTCCGAGCCTCACCATCATCGCCGGTTTCACCTTCCTGTTCTCCAATATCATCGCCCTGAAACAGGACAATAGCCGGCGCCTGCTGGGTTATTCCTCTATCGGTCAGATGGCACTGTTGACCCTGGCACTCACGCTACTGATACAACAGGGCGCCGAATCACAATTGCCCCTGATCGTCGGTGGTCTGTTTATCAACCACCTCTTTGCCAAGGCCGGTCTGTTCTGGCTGGCCGGTATCGTCACTGGTAGTGTCAATGGGCGATCCATCCATCAATGGTCTGCCATCGCAGGGCAACCGGCACTGATCATCCTGTTTGGCCTCCTGATAAGCGCACTGATCGGGCTGCCCCCCTTCCCCGGATTCTGGGCCAAATGGCAGTTGATGATGTTACTGACCGATCATCAGCTGTTTAGCTGGATGGTATTGATCCTGCTCGGTTCGCTACTGGAAGCCGGCTATCTGTTCCGCTGGTTCAGCTATGCCCGGCAATCTGCAGCGCAGGATACTGAATCCGAAGCATCCAAAAAACCAGATCCCAGAAAACCGGCTGTCGTTACGGCCGGTCTCATGCAGAAGGCACCGATAGCCATCGCTGGCTTACTGTTACTTTCAACGGGTTATGGCATGGCACAGAACCTGCACCTTGCCAGCCCGAACCTGTTCCTGCCGCTGGTGGCCGGCTTCGCCATGTGGCTGCTGGACGGCATACACGGGCGCCTTAAAGATGTACCTATGCTGGTCGCCGTTGCCCTCGGCGGTTATCTGCTGACCCACGATCTCGATGGCATCAACCGCATGTTCAGCTACCTGTTACTCGGAGGTGGCCTGCTGATGAGTTTCGCTGCGATGTACCGCAACGATGATCGCAGAGGGTTTTATCCACTGCTCACGGTTCTGCTGTTATCACTGGCAGCGTTGTTACGGGCGCAGGACTCACTCGAATTTTTCTTTAGTTGGGAACTGATGACACTGAGTTCCTACCTGCTGGTGAGCCTCGGCCGAAAAGCCGTAAAACCGGCACTGACCTATCTGTTGTTCTCACTCGGTTCCGCCTATTTTATCCTGGCCGGTTTTGCGCTGGCTTTTGCCGCCACCGGCAGTCAATTACTGTCCGATCTGGGTAACAGCGGGGCATCCACCGATATCATTTTCGTCCTGCTGGCGACCGGTTTTCTCATCAAGATGGGGGCTTTTGGTGTCCATATCTGGCTGCCTGGGGCTTACGCTGAATCCGATGATGATTTCTCAGCCATCCTTTCTGCAGTCGTCAGCAAGGCCGGTGTTTTTGGTCTGCTGATTATCGCCGCCCATCTGGGTGTTCATGCTGAAATCGGCCTTGATCCGGCGTATGTACTCGCCTGGGTGGGCATTCTCACGGCTACATTCGGTGCACTGATGGCGGTGTTCCAGGAAGACATCAAACGTCTGCTCGCCTATTCCAGCATGGGGCAACTGGGTTACATCGTTACCGGTGTGGCGTTGATGAGCCACCTTGGCTGGGTCGCGGCGATGTATATGACGGTCAATCACTTTCTGTATAAAGGCATCCTGTTCCTGTCGGTCGCCGGTATCATCCTGCGCAGCGGTGAACGTCTCATGTACCGGATGGGCGGACTGATCAAAAACATGCCGTTCACTTTTGTGTTTTCCATGATCGCCATCATCGCCATGTCCGGCGTGCCACCCCTGACCGGGTTCGGCGGTAAGTGGATGTTGTTCAATGCCCTGATGGACAAAGGCTGGTACTGGATTACCGCGATGGCCTTTTTCTCCAGTGCAGTGGCGTTTCTCTATATGTACCGCCTGCTGCATACCGTGTTCCTCGGGCAACGCAAACTCGAACATGCCACATTGCGCGAAGCCCCGATCACGCTGCTGATCCCGCAGATGTTACTGATCATCGGTATCTTTGTGATATCAGCCAACCCGAAACTGTTGATCGACATGTTGTCAGTGGCTATCGATCCGTGGCTGGCAAACACCCTGGTCTGGGATGGCTATACCCTGCAAGGCCCTTATGGTTACTGGAACGCCCCTTCCATCATGTTGATCGTCGCCGGTGTCTGGATGGTGCCACTGATATTGCTGTTACTGTTTTCGATGACCATGAAGATCCAGAAAGTCGAACAGTTCAATATCGTTTTTGCCGCCGAGCGGCCGCATCGTCCAGAGCAGACACATTTTGCTTACCACTTTTTTGCCCACTATGATCGCGCTATCGGTTTTGTCGTCCGACCCCGTGCTACGGCTTTCTGGAACGGGACAGTCGAGTGGCTGCACACGCTGGCATCCGCACTGCGTATTTTCTATAACGGCAATGGTCAGACCTATGCCCTGCTCATCATCATGTATCTCGTCGCCATACTGTTTTTCAATGGAGGGCTGGCCTCATGATCTACCAGAGTCTGGGTGAATGGTTTGACAAGATCGGCAATTTTTCACTGACATTATTGATCGTGACAGTCTACGGTTTGTTGATGGGTGCGTTTATCGAGCGCATCATCGCCAAGGTGCAGGGCCGTATCGGTATCCCCTACAAACAACCGTTCATCAATGTTCTTAAAAACATCTTCAAACGTACCGCGATCAGTCACGGCATCATGTTTTATCTGGGTCCGGTATTTCGTATTGCCGGTGGTATCGGTACTCTGGCCTTTATCCCGGTCATTTTTGGCAGTGAAACCTTTTCTAATTTCAGTACCGCGGGCGACCTGTTCCTGGTCATCTATTTCATGTTTTTCGGGCAACTCGGTATGGCACTGGGTGCCGGGGAAAGCGGTCATCCCTACAGCGCGATCGGGGTTGCCCGTGGCCTGTCACAGATGACCGCGTATGAGGTACCTTTCGCACTGGCGGTGGTCGCCATCGTATTACAGTACGGCACCCTGTCGATCAACGATATCGTAGCCGCGCAACAGGGTGGCTGGCAGCACTGGACGATGGTGACCAACTGGCCCGCGACACTGGCCGCGATGCTGGCCTTTCTCGGCATGACGGGTTACTCACCCTTTGATATTTTTCTTGCACCGCAGGAGATACCCATCGGGCCACCGACCGAATTTCACAGTGCCTACCTCGGATTGTTACAGCTCAACCGGGCTTTGTTCGGAGCCACCAAACTGATCCTGTTCATGAACCTGTTTTTTGGCGGTGCCACCGGCTGGCCGGAGCTGATGCTTAAAACCTGGCTGATCTATATGGTCGCCATCGTCGTCGGTGTCGCATTTCCGCGGTACCGTGTCGATCAGGGTATCCGCTTTTTCTTCAAACTACCGACGCTGATCGGCATCATGTCGATCATCTACGTTCAAATGGTGTTGACGGCTTGAGTCGAATGAATCATGGCCGATAACCTGGAGACGATCACGCATGTTTAAAAAAAGTCTGAATACGGAAGATACGCTTGAGAACGCAGGATTAACAGTCGAAGAACAACAGCTGTTCAGTAATGCCCGGCCGCAGGCATATGAGCCCTACCCTATAAAAGCAGTGGAAGATTTTGCCAACTGGGCGCGTGCTAATTCGTTGTGGATACTGGCCTTTGGCACCGGCTGCGGAGCCATCGAAATGAGACCATTGATGACAGCACGTTTTGATGCCAATCGTTTCGGTGTTGCCGGTCGCCCGACACCGAGACAATCATCGGTCTTCGTTATCGGTGGTTATGCTTCGGTAAAAACCCTGAAGCGTATCGTGCGCAGTTATGAACAGATGCAGGGCCCTAAATTCGTCATCGCTCTGGGCATCTGTCCGGTTAACGGTGGCATGTATTTTGACAGTTACAACACCGTCAACCGGTTCGATCAATACCTGCCCGTCGATCTCTACATCACCGGCTGCATGCCACGCCCTGAAGTCCTGGTCGCCGGCATCATGGAGCTACAGAAGATGATCAAAGCAGGAAAATGTAATGGGGCAAACCGGTATGTAGATAACTTCGACTGGTATAAAGCAAACCAGAAAAAAGTCATCAAGAACTGGGATATGCCCGACTATAACTGGTAAACGAAACCATGAATGAAAAAACCTTGAATACCATGCTGGAAAAACTCAAACAGGAATTTGATATCAGTGATATCGTCGAGCATAAACCCCGACTAACGACATTCACCGTCAGCAAACAACATGCCGAAACCCTGATCAGGGAACTGCGTGATCGTGAAGCCTATACCCATCTCAATTTCATGACCTGCATCGATTATATCGAGGATGGCATCTTCTCACTGGTCTATATGCTGCATAACTACGGCAAAAAACATTCGCTGGGTGTGCATGTCAATATCAGTCGAAACGGTGAGGAGGTATTTTCCATCCACACTCTATGGGCACAGGCCTGGACCTATCAGCGAGAACTGCGCGAGATGTACGGCATCCGCTTTACCGATAGCCCACGCCTCGATGAAGATTTCTGCCTGGAGGGCTGGGACCAGATCCCGCCCATGCGCCGCGAGTTTGATACCAAAAAATTCAGTCATGAACGCTTCGGCCACCGCGAAGGCCGCAGCAGTGAAGTACCACGTGAGCACATGAAGGTACAACTCTACCCCAACCGTGGTGGTGACGAAGAATGACATCGTTAAACCGTCATACCCTGACCGGGCACTCTGCTGCGCTGGACTTTTCACAGCCGGAGCCGGTCGACCTGTCCTCAGGAAAATACGTCAAACTCTGGCAGGGGCCCCAACATCCTGGCATCACCGGTAACATGTCACTGGAACTGACCCTGGAGGGTGATACCATCATCGGTTGCAAGACCCATGTCGGTTACCTGCACCGGGGCTTTGAAAAACTGATGGAACGCCGTACCTTCATCCAGAACTTTACCGTGGTGTGCCGCATCGCTGTCCCGGAACCCACCTTCAATGAATATCTGTACTCCCATGCGGTAGAAGAACTCAGCGGTATCGAAATACCGGATCGCGCAGTCTGGTTACGCACTTTAAATCTGGAATTGATGCGTCTCGCCAGCTTCCTGATGTGGATCGGTGGCCAGAGCGGTGCTTTCGGTATGTACACCGTGCCCAACTGGACCCTCTCCCACCGTGATTTTGTACTCGATCTGTTCGAAGAGATGACGGGCGCACGTATCTACCACATGTATATCGTACCCGGGGGGGTACGCGCCGGCCTGCCTGAGGGTTTTGAAAAACGTGCACGCGATGTGATGGATAGCACTGAAAAAATGCTGGGACAGGTGGAACGCGTCATGTTTAACAATGCGGTGACCAAGGCCCGTTCCAGAGGCCTCGGTATCATCGACCCGGAGATGATCGATCCTTACGGCATCGTTGGTCCCAATGCACGCGCCTGCGGTGTCGCCCGCGACCTGCGAAAAGATGAACCTTACCTGGCATACGATCAACTCGACTTTGACATCATCACCGGTCACGACTGTGATGCCTATGGCCGAGCCTGGCAACGCCTGCAGGAAACCCGTCAGTCGATCGACCTGATCCGTCAGTGTCTCGACCGTATGCCGGTCGATGGTCCTTTTCAGGCCGACATGCCTAACGTATTACACTGGAAAGTACCGGCAGGTGAAACCTATGTCAAAGCCGAATGCACGCGTGGTGAATACGGCTATTACATGGTCACCGATGGCTCTGAATATGTACGCCGTGTGCATGTCCGTGGCCCGAGTTATACCCACGCCATCGCAGTGATGGAACGTCTGGCCGTCGGCTGTAACATCGCCGATATCGCCGGGCTGATGGTATCGCTGCACACTTACCCACCCGAAATCGAACGTTGACGGGAGAGAGGATATCATGAGCCTACGCGACCTGCTCTCACCTTTTTATGTCTGGCAACGGGCATTCGAAAAGCCTTATACCACGAAACGCCCTACCCTGGACCGACCCGGTGCACCGGCCTACCGTGGTTTCCATATCAACATCACCGAGACCTGTGTCGGTTGCGGCAGTTGCCATACTATCTGTCAGAATCACGCTATCGATATGGTTGCCGTCGATGAATATGTAGGACGCGACGGTGACAGCGGGCTGCGCCCACGGTTTGATTATGGTCGTTGCTGCTGGTGCGGCCTGTGTGTAGACATCTGCACGGCTGGCTCGTTGCGCATGAGTAACGAATACGCCTGGATCAGCGAAGACCCCGGTGATTTCCATTTTACGGCCGGTATCGACGATAAACCCTGGCAGGAAAATGCACTGGGTTACCGCCGCGCTGAAGGCTACCACCTGTATCCACCCAAACGTATCACGATGCCGATGCTGCCGGTAGAAGAAAGCGTTAATACCTTTGACGAAGTGGTCAGAGGCTATGACAAGGAGCAGGCAAAAAAAGAAGCTGACCGATGTGTCGAGTGTGGTATCTGTGTCGCCACCTGCCCGGCACACATGGACGTGCCGGATTATATCCACAGCATCCGCGACGGTGATTACGAAAAAGGCCTGCAATTGATGTATCGCACCAACCCGTTCCCGGCTACCTGTGGACGCATCTGTACCCGCCGTTGTGAATCAGTCTGCCCGGTCGGCATCCTGGGTGAACCGGTCGCCATCCGCTGGTTGAAACGTTTCATCGTCGATCAGGTTGATAAAAAAGATTACCCGCGTATCCTTAACGAACCGATCGGTGAAAGTGATTTCAAGGTTGCCATCATCGGTGCTGGCCCGGGGGGATTAAGTGCTGCCTATTACCTGCGACAGCAGGGTCATGCTGTAACCGTCTATGAATCGCGAGCATCCGCCGGCGGCATGTTGCGATACGGTGTGCCCAGTTACCGCCTGCCCGATGTCGAGCTGGACAAAGACATCGAACACATCCTCGCCATAGGTGTAGATATAAAATACGATACAGAAATCGGTAGAGACATCAGCTTCGAAACGCTGCTGGAAGATAACGATGCCATCTTCATGTCGACCGGTCTTTCCGTGCCCTCCAGCATGCGCATCCACGGCGAAGACCACCCGCGTGTCCTGTCCGGTCTGCAGGTACTGGCCGACGTAGCCAGTGGTCGTGACCCCGGTATCGGTAAAAAAATTGCTGTGATCGGTGGCGGCAATGTCGCCATGGATGCGGCGCGGGTATCACGCCGACTGGGTGCTGATGTTACCCTGCTCTACCGTCGCCGAATAAGTGACATGCCCGCCGATGACGAAGAGATCGATGAATCACAGGCGGAAGGTGTCGTCATCGTGCAGCAGGCCATCCCGGTAGAAGTCCTCGATGCCGATGGAACAGAAAGGGTTTGCATAAAATGGGGTGAAGCTAAAATGGTCGATGACCCCAAGGGCGGTCGTCCTCGTCCGGTCTTGCAGGAAGATCGCATGCACACAGAAACTTACGACTGCATCATCTCCGCCATCGGTCAGAGCAGTGATCTCGGCTACCTCTCGAGTGAGGTGCAGGATCAACTCGCGATCGAATGGGGAAGGTTCAAACCGGTCGAATACCAGCATACCATGATGGAAAAAGTTTTTGTCGGTGGAGATTTTGCTAACCGCACAGCCGATGCGATCAGCGCCATCGAAGACGGTCATCATGCAGCGCGAGGCATCAACCGTTTCCTTAACCCGGACGCTTTTATCAAAGCCGAAATGCAGGATGAATAACACAAACAGACACTAACAGTATGGAAATAAAGGGTATGCATTGTTCAAGATACGCTGTAAAACCATCCATGTAAGCTCGACACCCGTACCCCTGCGGCTGGCGGTCTTGAACAATGCATATCCTTTATTTTCGTTTCAGTAATAACGACAGGCAGGTGTAAGATGAATACCATCGATGAGATACTGGATTATGCGATAGATCAGGAGCAACAAGCTGCTGACTTCTATGAAGAGGTCGCAAAAAATGCAGAGACCGCCAGCATGAAAAAAATACTGCTGGATTTTTCTGAAGAGGAAAAACACCACAAAAAAATCCTGCAGGCGGTCAAGACCGGTGAGCATGAGCTGACACCACAACAGGAAATACTGGACCTGAAGATCGCTGACTATCTTGTCGAAGTCGAAGTCAGTAAAAACATATCGTATCAGGATGCACTGATCATCGCGATGAAACGTGAACGAGCCGCTTATGAGCTTTACACTGACATAGCAGCAAGAGTACCTGAGGGTCACCTCAGAGAAGTGCTCGATGGCCTCGCCAGAGAAGAGGAAAAACATAAACTATTTTTTGAAACAGAATATGATGAGCGAATCCTCACCGACAACTGATTGCTGATGCACAGCGATCATCGCGGGTGATACCCAGCTACCGTTCCTCATGACAGCAGACAAACACCTTTACCCACAGACAACCCTGAATACAAAAAATGATGAAAATAAAAACCATCACCACTACCCCCTTCGACGATCAACGACCTGGCACATCCGGATTACGCAAAAAGGTGAAGGTGTTCCAGCAATCCCGTTATCTGGAGAACTTCGTGCAGTCTATCTTCAATGCACTCGACGATTTTCAGGGAAAAACGCTGGTGATGGGGGGGGATGGACGCTATTACAACCGGGAAGCATTACAGCTTATCCTGAAGATCGCCGCAGCTAATGGTATCGGCAGGGTGATGGTCGGTTGCGATGCCCTGCTCTCGACACCGGCTGTCTCATGCATCATCCGAAAATACCATGCTTATGGCGGCATCATCCTCTCTGCCAGCCACAATCCGGGCGGGCCTGATGCAGACTTCGGCATAAAATACAACACTGGCAACGGCGGGCCCGCAGCCGAAAAAATTACTGAGGCCATCTACCAGCATAGCCTGATGATAAGTGAATACCACACTCTGGAAACAGCCGATATCAACCTCTCCAGTATCGGAGAACAGAGGGTCGGTGACATGGTTGTCGAAGTGATCAATCCGGTCATCGACTATGCTGACCTGATGGAAGAGCTGTTCGATTTTAACGCCATGCGCGCACTGCTCAGTTCAAAAAATTTCTCTATGCGTTTCGATGCGATGAATGCGGTCACTGGTCCTTATGCAGTCGAGATCCTGGAACAACGCCTGCAAGCAGCTGATGGCACCGTATTACGTGCCGAGCCATTGACCGATTTTGGCGGCGCACACCCCGACCCTAACCTGGTGCACGCCAGAGAGCTGGTATCGATGATGAGCGGAACCAACGCACCAAATTTTGGTGCAGCCTCTGATGGTGATGGTGACCGCAATATGATCCTCGGTTGCGATATCTATGTATCACCCAGTGACAGTCTCGCCATACTCGCGGCCAATGCCACGCTGGTTCCCGGTTATGCCCGGGGTCTTACCGGTGTAGCCCGCTCTATGCCCACAAGCCAGGCCGTCGACCGTGTCGCCGACGAACTCGGCATCCCATGTTACGAGACCCCCACTGGCTGGAAATATTTTGGCAACCTGCTCGATGCAGGCAGGATCACACTCTGCGGTGAAGAATCTTTTGGCACCGGCTCTGATCATGTGCGCGAAAAAGACGGGCTCTGGGCCGTCCTGTTCTGGCTCAACATCCTTGCCGTGCGTAAACAATCCGTAGCGGATATCGTTCATGACCACTGGCGAAAATACGGTCGTGACGTGTATACACGTCATGATTATGAGGGTGTGCCAACAGAAGGTGCCAATGCATTGATGGAACAACTGCGAGTCAGAACCGGTGAGCTCAGTGGTCAACATTTTGATGGATACACCATCGAACGCTGCGATGATTTCAGCTATACAGACCCGATCGATCAGAGTGTCAGCAGCCAGCAGGGCATACGCATCCTGTTCACATCCGGAGCACGCATCATCTACCGCCTTTCAGGTACCGGCACCGAAGGGGCTACCCTGCGTGTCTACATCGAACAACCAGAAAACGATCAGGTAAAATTAAGCCATGATGCACAAACGTTGCTGGCTGATCTGATCACTTTGTCAGCATCCATCTCTGAGATCGAAAAACACACCGGACGCAAGGCACCGGATGTTATTACCTGAGTTGAAGAGCACAGGACACCCATAGAATAAATTAATTCTGATCTGCTTGTGTATCTATATATAAATATCTAACACTTTACCTTTTACAATATATTAAATTCATTAATAATTTTATCGGGAAATGATATTTAGTACGAAAACAACAAGCCTAACTTGACAATATTTTCAGGCTTGTCATATAGATTAAAATAACGTTTTCCACTAACCGTAAGACCGAATCTTTTTGTAACTTCATAGATCGAACCTACTTCAGGATAATAAGATGCAATGTAGTCATCGTTATCCCAGTTGTAACCAAGTGCTACCCCCATTCCTACAAAAAACGAAACCTTCGACCTAAATACGTAACTACCACCCACATCCAGTGTCAAACCTTTACCATTGGCATCTGTCTCCAGATAACTTAGATCAACATGCGATCCAGCATTCTTATTAAAGAGCAAACCACCGATAGATGTAACTGTCAGATCATTATTTTCTGTTGGTAAACTACGATCTATTCGGAGGTAATTCTTTTCAGATCCTGCTTGAGCCGATACACTAGGATACAGAAAAATAAACAACAATATATAAATCATGGACTCAAAGTTCATATGACTTAAATTAGTTACGTAGTCTGGTTTGGCAATATTTACCGAACATTTGTTTAGTACCATTAGCATTGTTTTCCTGTCTGATTAACGGGCGTGTAGCTGAAAAAAAGAGAAAATCCATGATCAAGTGCAATAGCGTCCTGCATCTGTGATGTATGCCGCGCCTTGTACGGCACCATTTTCAGATGAGGTATCCAGATAGGTTTTTATTACTAAAAAAGTAACTGGGGAGTTTTTGAAGGACGTGGAGATGATACTCCAATAACAGGAAGCTCGCCTACCTATTAAAACTGTACTACGAACAAATGTGACGAGAACTGGGTTCAAGTAAGAGAATACTTTTTAGAGGTTCCATGTTTTTCGGCTCAGAAAAAGCCTGGCCTTCTTTCACAAGCTGCTCAACACGGCTGAACTGATCTTCCAGGTTGTCTGCCCAGCGGCAATAGTGGCCCAGTGCTAGATTCTCTTCCTTTTGTACAGTGGCGACTCGTTTCCTATGGTACCAAAAGAAGCAATTGGTGGGCTTTCTTCCTTTCCGGTCATGCCACTCAGCGATATGAATGGTGCAGATGAGCCAGGAAACTCAAATAGTTTTAATCCCTCTGGTTTTGGGCGTTATGGTAATTATTACTGAAACGAAAATAAAGGATACGCATTCCGAAATCTAAGCCGCTATCCTGATTTGAGAGATGGTTCTTTGTTTAATTTTTGTGGACGAAGTTCCGGGATGGTAACCGACTTGAATAATGGATTTGCTACCTGCTTTTAAAAATGTTTCAACGTCAATATTATGTGGCTGCCTTCCCCAGTCTTCGCCAATCACAAAAATATCGGCATCCAGTTCTTTACAGCCAGAAACATACTCCAGTTCATAATAAGGACGCACAATATCAACACAACGCAGTGCCTTTAACATTTCCATTCTTTCTTCAAGAGGAACCACTGGCACATTGGGTTTATAGCTAGCAACAACTTCATCGGATGCAACCCCGACGGCAACAGCGTTGCCCAATGATTTACAATGTTGAAGTAAAGCAAGGTGGCCAACATGCAATAAATCAAATGTACCGACGGTGTATACGAGCATAATTATCTCTTTGATTGAAGTGAACCTGCTACTATAACAGGTTCTCTCCGACATAATTGACACTTGTTACAATAATAAGTCGGCCGCATCATATTCATCCTGCTTAAAAGGTAGTTAAATGACAGACAATAACTCAGAAACCAACGAGTTACAGCACAGTACGATTCTTTCTTATGCAAAAGACCTGCCGAATATTTGTTCGCTATCAGGTCTGGCATGCACCATTGTCGCTATTTATTGTAGCATTTCCGGTCTGTATGCAGCGGCGATGATAGGCATGGTCTGGGCGGTTGCATTTGACTGGGCTGATGGTCTTATAGCACGCAGAATGAAAGGTCGTACAGGTGACGACAGCACCTTTGGTGGTCAGCTTGATGTATTAATCGATATCGTAAGCTATGGCGTAACCCCTGCCATCTTGTTGATGAGTTATGGAAATTTCGAACTCATCTATCTGCCTGGCGCATTTTTGATGGTGGCAGCCAGTGCGCTACGACTGAGTTATTTTAGTACCTTCGGTCTGGCAGGTGGCAAGAGTTACACAGGGCTGGCGCTGGATAATAATAGTTTAATACTGGTTGCTGTATTCTTACTGGAAGGCACCATTAGTCAGAGTGCTTTTTCTGTCGTTCTTTATGTCAGCAGTATTGGACTCGCAGCCTTGAATGTATCCCAAATAAAGACACCTAAGCTATCTGGAAATCCAGTAAATGTTTCCATTCTTGTAGCTTATACACTTGTTATCACAGCCATTTATAGTTGGAAATTGTTATAGAAAATAATTTATAAGGATTGCCTTTAACTATCGAAAACTATCGGAACAACTATCGAACTATCGCAACTATCGGGGACAGACCACGATTATTGATAGCATTACTTCGGGTTACAACGAAATACAGGACACCCATAAAATAGATTGACATCAACACAGTAAATTCGTAACCTCGTGCAATCAACTAGCAACGGATAGCTATCATGCCAAAACCAAGGAAGTCTCTTGTTTCACTCGATGCCACTTCTTACTATCACTGTGTTTCACGTTGTGTACGACGTGCTTTTTTGTGCGGTGAAGATGCTTTTACGGGTATCAATTACGAACATCGCAGACAATGGATTGAAGATCGTGTATTGGCACTTTCCAGTATTTTTGCGATTGATATTGCCGCTTTCGCGGTGATGAGTAACCACTATCATGTGGTTTTACATATCAATCACGTTCAAGCTCTAAACTGGACTAACGCTGAAGTCATCGAGCAATGGCATCGGTTATTTAAAGGCAGTCTTCTATCTCAACGTTTTGTTGACGATGAGGCTCTGAGCACTGCCGAACGTGATGCACTGTCAGTCCAGATAGAAGAATGGCGAAGCCGATTAATGTCGATTAGTTGGTTTATGCGCTGCGTAAATGAACCCATTGCCAGAGAAGCTAACTTTGAAGATAAGGTAACCGGTCGTTTTTGGGAGGGACGTTTTAAGTCTCAAGCCTTGCTCGGTGAAAAGGCGTTGCTTGCTTGTATGGCGTATGTTGATTTAAACCCGATTAGAGCAAGAATGGCAGAAACACCTGAGCAGTCTGACCATACGTCGATTCAACAACGTATCAGGTCTTTGCTCAATACGGATAAAAATGAACAGGCAACCAATACGCTATTTCAGTTTGTGGGAAACCCTCGCAATGACATGCCAGTAGGCATTCCCTTCAATGTGACTGATTACCTGGAGCTTGCAGACTGGACGGGACGGATTATTCATCAGGATAAAAAAGGCGTGATTCCAGAAAACCTGCCATCAATCCTTTCACGTTTAAATATTGATGCAAGGCATTGGGTTTATCTCACTAAAAACTTTGAAAAACCGTTCGGTAATCTGGTTGGTACGGTACTGCAAGTACGCAATGCTTGTGAAGAAATGGGTAAAAGTTGGTCACACGGCATCCGTCAGTGTGACGTGTTTTTTTCTAGCAGTTAATTATCAAGTGTATCATGTGCTTTTTGAATGACGTTATGCCATTCACGGGCAGTTACGTTTGCAAACTGTCCTTTCCTTAAAAATTCTCATGTTTTCTTTAAAATAACAAAAACACCCAACTTGTTACAACTTTATTAAGCCTTTGATCGTTGATTAATGTAGCTTATTACTTTTAAAACATGGGTGTCTTTGATAGGATCTTAAGCCTTTGATCGTTGATTAATATAGCTTATTACTTTTAAACTATGGGTGTCTTTGATAGGATCGAAAACAAGGTAGTTTGATGCCGGGCTTCGCCCTGTATGAATCCACTCATTAGATGGCCTCACATTGGAAAGACCTATTATACCCTTGTTGGAGTTTTCACACAGCCTGTGGTGTTCAGAGACATACAACCAGTTTATTCTTTCACTGGAACCATACATTGGCTAAAACGGACAAACCATGGATTCATACACACCACTGGCTATTTCACCGCTTGTTCGATTAAATACAGAGGATGACTCAGAATAGTACAGACACCAGCCATTTTGAACTGCATATCACTGCCGACACGTCGGGCAAAACCACACTCGATATGCTTTCAGAAAAAGCCCCTCTCAGTAAACAGAAGCTGAAGACGGCCATGACCAAAGGTGCTGTCTGGCAGGCATCCCCTGTCGGCACCCACCGCATACGTCGTGCAAAAAAAATCATCGATAAAGGAGATGTGATCTACCTCTATTATGATGAAGTTATCCTGAATACACAGACCGAAGATGCCACCCTGATCGCTGATGAAGGTGAGTATAGTGTCTGGGACAAACCCTATGGCATGTATTCACAGGGATCAAAGTGGGGCGACCATTGCACGCTCTATCGTTGGGTTGAAACACACCTGGAGCCAGAACGTCCGGCTTTTCCCGTACACCGGCTTGATCGCGCCGCCAGTGGCCTGATGTTAATGGCACACTCAAAAAAGATGGCAAAACGGTTTTCTGATCTATTCAAAAATCGGCAGATACAGAAACAGTACAGCGCGACCGTCGAGGGAAAACTGGATGAATTAGTTCTGCCATATACCCTATCCAGCCCGATCGATGACAAACCGGCACTTTCCAGGATCATCACTGTTGAACAAAGCGGTGACAAAGCATCGATCACCATCGAGATCGAAACCGGTCGGAAACATCAGATCCGCAGGCATCTATCCGCCGCAGGCTATCCTATTGTCGGTGACAGATTGTATGGTTCAGGTAAGACAGATGAAAACTTACAACTCCGATCAAATTATCTGGCATTTAAATGCCCGGTTAGTGGTAGAGTAAAAACCTATTCACTCTAGGACCCACCACGAGCAGAAATAAAAAGTATGAATAACCTGCCAGAAGAGAGCACCTCCATCGTGAAAGTCATTTATATCCTGTTGATAATCGGTACCATGGTCGGTATCACCAGCGTTATCGCGGTGGTCATGGCATACGTTAATAGAGACGACACTGAAAGCTGGATACAGACGCACTACCGCTTTCAGATACGCACATTCTGGATCGGAGCCCTGTATGTTTTTATTGGCACCTTGACCTTCCAGATTCTGGTCGGTGCATTTATTCTCCTGTTTACCTTTTTCTGGGTGGTCATCCGCTGTGCCAAAGGGCTGAAACAACTTGAGAAGAATCGACCGGTAAAAAACCTGGAAAGCTGGTTGTTTACATAGGCATTATCTTATACATCAGGCAGATCGCGGAATAAATTCCACTCCTGCAGGGTGATGATAAATATTCCGGGTACTATCTACAGGGCACCTCTATTGATCATGAAGCACAATACCCAACTCACTCACGCAGACCACAGGCCTTCCGGAATAAAATTCCCACTCTGCATACTCGCAAACGATCTTAACAGTCCGGCTAATGTCGGCAGCCTGTTCCGAATATGTGATGCTCTGGGTATCGAAAAACTGTACCTGTGCGGTAGTACCATTATCCCACCGAACAAGAAAATAAATAAAACATCACGCTCGACAGAAAAAGTTGTGGATTTCGAGTACAGTACGGATGCAGAAGCCCTGGTCTCTAAATTAAAAATATCCGATTACTTTATCATCACACTCGAGATCACTTCATCGAGTGTCGCGATAAACTCGGATGAGTATGACGATGCCATCGCAAATAAAAAACCGGTCTGTCTTATACTGGGCTCGGAGAGTTCCGGTGTCGATGAGAAGTTACTGTCTTTATCCGATATAGTCATCCATATACCCATGCACGGGAAAAATTCATCGATGAATGTGATCTCAGCTACCAGTATCGCCTGCTTCGAAATAATTAAAAATCTATATTAGTGCTACCTGCTTTTTTTGGTTACTTTGTAGATAACAAATTTTTTATTACTGGCCACCACTTCACAATGGCCGAATATCTGTTTGAGTTTTGCATGGTAAGCCAGGTGCCGGTTGGCGACGACCCAGAGCTCACCATCGGGCTCAAGTACGTCTCTAGACTCCGAAAACATCTGCCAGGCGATATTATCAGTGATGGCGTGGTTCTGATGGAAAGGCGGGTTGCAGAGTATGAGCGACACACTATCGCGTTCTACGCCCTGAAGACAGTCTGTCTGTAAAAATTCGGCTTCCCGCGTATCATCAAAAATCGATACGAAATTACTGATAGCCGACTCCACTGCCATATACGATTCATCCGTAAAGATTAATCTCGCCGCCGGATTTTTTATTGCCGCCATCAAACCTAAAATACCGTTACCACAGCCCAGGTCAACGATCGTCCTGTACCTGTCAGAAACCGGTAAGTTTTCTATAAAAAACCGGGCACCGATATCCAGCCTGTCCTGTGAAAAAACAGCAGCGTGATTGCTGATCTCTATATCGATATCATCCAGTTTATACGGCAGGGTAAAAGAATCAGGATAAGGGTTTTCTCCTGCTGTCAGACCATCATCGAAATCACTGAATACCAGTCGCGCTTTTTTACGGGCATGTGATGTTTTTGTCTTACCGATGATTTTTTCAAACATCGCCATGGTCGACATATGTATATTTTTTGTCATGCCCGCAGCAACGATAACCGTCGAGCTATCGAGCACCGGACGAATACGGTGTAACTGGTCAGCGAGCATTGCCAGACTCTTAGGGAGCTTGATTAAAACGATATCCACTTTTTCACCCGTTATTTGCTCGGGCAGTTCCAGGCTGTTGCCCAACGTCATCAGCATCTCATCGATATTATTCTTTTGAGCATTCATCAAAATGCTTTGCATCGACAGGTATGAATCGATCATCACAGCAGGCCGATATCGACCCAGGGGGATCGATAGGCCTCCGAAGCCATCATTGATGATCAATAATGTCGTATTTTCTTCGAGTAGATCGTTTTCTGCCAGATGCCGTAACAGGTATTCATCTGCAGCATCCCACGCCTTCAGAGTCTCTTTTTTATTGATGGGGAAACGCTGTAATTCGTAACGACCAAATCCTGTTTCAAATGACCTGTCTATCTGTCCCACAACCATGCTGCTCCTCGAACACCGGATGAATCACCGTGTAATGGTGCAAGCAAC
>DROB01000211.1 GCA_011321985.1 Gammaproteobacteria bacterium
GGCGGGGTCGGGGCGTGGCCGATAGGTGTTTCCGGTGCTATCACATTATTTATTGCACTGCTGGCCTATGTGAAGCGGTCAGATATTTCGATCACCCGAACAGATGGCTGGTTTTTTATTACAGCATTGTCTTCTCTGCCATTCTGGTATTTCACTTCGGACCCGTTATGGGCTGTGGTTGTTCTCACCCTGGTCGATGTCCTCGGATTCGGGCCGACAGTAAGAAAAACTTATACGTTTCCGTATTCAGAATCGATGCTGTTTTTTGCCCTGTTCGCGGTACGTAATCTCGTCGTTATTCTGGCCCTGGAACATTATTCGATAACGACTGTCCTGTTTCCAGCTGTCATAGCAGCGGCATGTCTTTTGTTAATAATGATGATGGCATATCGCAGGCGTGTATATGCTGAGGGTAATACAGGTTAGAGATCGAATATGAAACAGGTACACGATGAACGACGGAAGAGTGGAACAGGGTAGTCGCACAGGCGCGTCAGGCAATCATTAAAAATTGACTTTAGTCAATGTCATGCAGGCATATATGACGTTAACTGGGGCTATATAACAACGTTACCCGAGAGATTGCTATGCCAGTATCACACCATCCACTGATCGATGAATTTTCTGAATATAAAGATACCATCCATCAGCTCAAGATAAATAATGCCCACTTTCGTCGTCTTGCGCATGAATATGAGGGTGTTGATAAATCAATCTTTCGTGCTGAGCAGGGGATCGAGATTGTGAATGATGATTATCTCGAAAGCATCAAGAAAGAGCGCCTCCATCTTAAAGATGAGATATACGATATGTTAAGAGCTTAGCCTTATTCTGAAAGGGATTACCGCGGATGACCTCGATACAGCAAACGATTGACCAGCTACAACTGCTTCGGAGTGAGCTATCTCACAGGATCGAAGCTATAGAGACGGATGTTCATCACAGGGAGGAACCGGTCGAGAAAGACTTTGCTGAACAGGTAACACAACGTGAGAATGATGATGTGTTGTCAGCCATCGATGAGGAGGCACAACAGACAGTGTTTCTGATTGATGCCGCGCTGGCTCGTATAGAAGACGGTAGTTACGGTCGATGTGCCAGCTGTGGTGAAAAAATACCAGCCGCAAGACTGGCTGCGTTGCCATATGCAACGACATGTGTAAGCTGCGCCGAGTAGTTTTCAGAGACCTTATCAACAGGTGCTCTTAAGTTTATGAGTCGGTATCATACAGGCTAAGCCGCTCTGCGCCTGTGCCCGCGTTCCTTGCCTGTGTCCTGCAGGTAGAGTGGTATTTTCAGTATAATTGATCAGAGTTTCCCTGAATTGTGATAGGTTATCGACCTACGTAGTTACAATATTCAAATAAGGTTGATTTATGTCGGAAGATGCACACGAGAGCAAGCAGTGGTTGTGGTTGTTAACAGGCGGCCTGCTGTTGATCGCCATTGCTACATTTTTGGTTGATTCACATGGTTGGTTACTCGCCCTGCTATTAGGCCTCGGTGGTTTGATCGTCGTTTTTGCATCATCTGAAATGATGATCAAGGCAGTCGACGGTTATGCCAAACGAAAGAAGATGAATTCGTTTGTAGCCGGCACCATGGCAGGTCTGTCCAGCAATATACCTGAACTCGTCATGCTGGCCTTTGTATTGATGGCTACGCCCAGGGTGGGTTTCATCGTGACGATCCTGACCTTGCACGTGGGTGCCGCGGCCTTCGGTATCTATTGCAGTACCCTGCCGAGAGATGTGGAAGGTAATGCGCATCTGCCTAAACCGCTGGTGGATCTGAGCACCGATCTGTATGCAGCCGCTGCAGGAATATTCTTCAGTCTGGGCGTTATCATGTTACTGATGAAAGCTTTTTCAGTAGATCCGGGTGCCGATGTTTTTCTTGATACCACGGACCTGTATATATTTGGGGTCATACTGTTAATGATACAGAGTGTTGCCATAACCCGTCTGGTCAAACGATTTTCAGGAGTGCACAAGCCTGAATCAGCCGAAGATATCCCTGTCATACAAGACAAGGATGAAACCTTGCTCTCGATCACAGCGATCCTGTCTTTTAGTATCGCCGGACTTATCGCTTCGGTTATCGGTGGGCATTCGGTGGGGGAGTTCGCCGGTATACTGGTGCACGAACTGGAAGAGGCCGGTTATTCGGAGATGTTTGGTGCTGTCATATTGAGTGTATTTGCTTCGGCTGGGGCTTTTGTCATGATCGGGACGGCACATTTTCAGAAGAAATATAACATCGCAATGGCTAATGCTTCAGGGGCTATCACACAGGTGCCCTTCCTGGTATTGCCTATCGCGATGATAATGTTGGCCGCGTTTACCCAGACGGGTGTTATTCCCGCACTTGATGGGATCGGTGGGGTCGTTCCCATTGATATTCATACGACCAGTGCAATACTACTGGGCTTTCCTTCTATGCTGGTATTGTGGAAAGCGGTACAGGATGATGGCAAGGTTAACTGGTTAGAAACATCCAGTATGGTAGCCATCTTTTTACTTGTTATCTACCTGCTGGTAGCACATGGCTGAACCCTCGGTTAGTGTGCTCTCAATTTATAGAGGAGCCCTTAAGTCTTTAAGATTAACGTGACAGCGATAATTCTTAGCAAGACTTTACAGGCAGTTGTTTTGATAGCTGGATTAATCCGACAAAAATTACGATAGCCAGTATGGCAGTACCATTCGTTTTTATATCGGGAGGAAAGATCAGCATGAAACCTTTTCCTTTTATGAGCGATGAATAACTGGAAACACAGAACGGTATAAGAAATAAACGCAGGGTCTGCCAGCGATCTAACGCTTTGATGTTGATCGGCCAACAGGTGGTACTAAGGACGAACGCGAAACCGACGATGGCCGAAATACCTAGCGCAGATATCCATATTTTAGCATCACTGTCAAAATAGATAACACTGATGGTCAGGTACCAGATGAGGTAACCCCACAATAAATATTGAGCGGTCGACAGATTTCTGAAGTAGCTTATCATCTGGTCAGTTGGTGTTTCCCGGGCAATCTACTTCCAGCTTTCTACCGAGGCCGCTTGCCAGTCATCTCTCCAGCATTCAGGTATGGTGTCTGCTGATAACAGGGCCCCAGGTTCCAGGCAGGGGTATAGTTCACGGTAGTTAGCAACGTGCGTGCCACTGACTCGACGGTTGATATGACGGGGCTTCAGATCATCCAGAGCGGTAAGTCCGCTGGCCTCGAGTAGTTCCATCAGATGTTTGATCGTCGAGTTTTGAAAGTTTGCAACACGCCTTGATTTGTCTTCGATATCCAGTGCTTTGTAACGTGAAGGATCCTGTGTTGCGATGCCAGTCGGGCATTCGTCGGTATTACAGCTTCTTGACTGGATACAGCCCAGAGCGAGCATCATGCCGCGAGCCGAGTTGACCGTATCTGCTCCTAAAGCGATGATACGTGCGATATGAAACGCCGTTAATATCTTTGCTGAGGCGATGATACGAATCTTGTCGCGCAGACCTGTGCCGTACAGTGCGCTGTTGACGAAGATGATGGCATCACGCAATGGTGTACCGACAGAATTAGTGAGCTCGATAGGGGCGGCACCGGTCCCACCTTCACCGCCATCGACAGTGATAAAGTCGGGTGTAATACCGGTTTCTAACATGGCCTTGCAGATGGCAAGAAACTCACTGTGTATACCGATACAGAGTTTGAAGCCGACCGGTTTGCCACCGGACAATTCTCTGAGTTCCTGTACGAATTCGAGCAGTCCGCGTGGCGTACTGAAAGCTGTGTGAGCAGCAGGAGAGACCACATCACGTCCCATCGGTACGTGACGTATCTGTGCGATCTCTTCTGTCAGCTTGGCTTTAGGCAAGATGCCGCCATGTCCCGGTTTGGCACCCTGTGATAATTTGATCTCTATCATCTTGACGACATCTCGTTGTGCCTTTTCGGCGAACAGGGTCTTATCAAATTTGCCCTCACTGTTACGGCAGCCGAAATAGCCGGTGCCGATCTGCCAGATGATGTCGCCACCGTGTTCAAGATGATAAGGGCTTAAACCGCCTTCCCCCGTGTTGTGCGCAAAGTTACCGCGTTTCGCCCCTTTGTTCAGTGCCATGATGGCGTGTTTACTCAGTGCGCCATAGCTCATCGCCGAGATATTCAGTGGTGATGCCAGATAGGGTTTGCTGCACGCTTCGCCACCAAAACGGATACGCGGATCTTTATCTTCTATATGTGTCGGAACCAGGGAATGGTCCATCCATTCGTAGCCAGCGCGATAGACATCGAACTGGGTACCGAAAGGTCGGGTATCCCGTACATTTTTGGCACGTTGATAGATAAGGGAGCGAAACTCACGATTAATGGGTCTGCCGTTGATATTCGATTCGACGAAATACTGTTGTATCTCAGGGCGTATCGATTCGAACAGGTAACGGAAATTACCGATTACCGGATAGATGCGCAGCACGGTGTGCCGGGTCTGTACCATGTTGTACAGGCCTAACAGGATGATGGGAATGATGAGGATAAACCCCCAGTAAAAGCCTGGCCAGTAACGGGCCAGCAGTAAAAGTGTTATGGATACAACAAGTGATAAAGCGATAAAACCCTGGCGGACGGTCATTGGTTAGCCTCGGTGATTATGGTTTTTTTATGACTCTGGTTCTGTATATAAGTTCGGGTTTTTATATGACTGTGGTCAACATTAGCATGTAAGTCATAATAGATAGTTTATTATTTTTCAAAAAAAATCATTGTCGGTGTCTCTTGGTAGAGGACGATGTCGAAATACAGTGAATTTTATGATGTAACTCCCAGGCTCAGTATTTGTTTCCGAGCTGGCTGGAATACTTGCTATTTTAACTGAAATTTTCTATATCATCTGACAGATAAACTATTCATTAACAAGTGAATCCTCATGACTTATATAAAACTCGCACAACGCATGCCCCTGTTTTTATTGCTTACTACGGTTATCGTTTCCTGTGGGGGAGGTGGTGATGAGACGGCATCACCCATCTCCTTCCAACAACGCTTCGCTATAGAAGGTCAGGTCGATCTGTCTGAGTTCTCTGATACCATAACCCGGAGTGTCGAACTGAAAGATAATCTGGGCACAGGTTCGGTGGTCAAGACGAGTACGCTGCGTTGGGGGATCATGAATGATGATAAGGATATATACATCGCTGCTCAATGGACGGATGATTCATTCAATCATGATTTTGACATTACCACGGGTCCAGTCGATTTTGATGGCATCAAACTTTTGATCGATGATGATGGTAACGGCACGCTGGATAATAATGATGATGAACGTACGGTGATAGCGGCTAATATCTCGTCTCAATATATCGATCAACATGTCACCACCGGTGATGAGACCGATCTGATCGGTGATGGCCTGGGTCGCCTGAGTTATGATGCGGCGACGCAGACCTACAGTGCGGAATTTTTGTTCCCGCTGACCAGTGACGCAGCGAATACCGATGGCGATCTGAGTAGTGACACACGGTACAATATCGTACTGTTTGATAATACTGAGCTTGCATTGGGTACCGGTAATGCGGGAACGGCGTACAATTCAGATACCGACTCTTCAGCCTGGCCTGCGCTACCGATCACTACCGCAGTCACACATCAGCGACCAGAGATACCAACGGGCCTGACCGGGTTGATCGCGTTCATCAGCGAGCACGATGTTCCTGTTAACGGTGAGATCTATCTCTATGACCCTGCTACCGGTATAACCACACGGGTAACCAACCTGCCTAACCTGTTCAAGGATAATATTTCACTATCACACGATCGCAGTAAAATTTCATTCCACGGTTCGCCGGATAAAAATGATGCGACGCAATACGAGATATATACGGTCGACAGTGATGGTCTAAATCTGCAACAACTTACGAACAATACCATCCTCGACGGGCATCCTGCCTGGTCACTCGATGATACACGTATCGCTTATGCTTCTTTTCGGACTGCACCGGGCGAATCGTTGATTACGATGACAGCGGCCGGTGTCGAGATCGACAACCTTACACCAGCCGGCAAAGCGGATAATGATCCCGATTACCTGCCGGATGGTCGCATCATTTTTAAGACGGATCGTTTCAATGCCAGTCCCAAAGTACAGATAGCCGTGATGAATGAAAATGGTTCAGCAGCACAGCAGGTAACAAAGGTCGATAATGTTTCTGATCACGACCCGGTAGGTGATGCACAATTTACCATCTTTGAACGCTTTCCCAGGGGTACTGCCTTTAATACGGATGTAGATGCCGGGTTTATCGGTTGGGATATCGTCGAAGCCCGTCTTGATGGAACGGGTGAGCAGACATTACTTACCGATGGCTGGGTCAACTGGCTTCCTGTCTATGATCCTACGGGTCAGTATATCGCTTACCAGAAGTCGACGGGTTCCTATACTGATGTACGTTTGATGACACGACAGGGTAGTGAATTAGGTCGGCTGATACCGGGTATCACGAAGATACGGTATATCGACTGGAAATAGAAAAAGGCTGGGCAGAGTGACGGTTTACCGTGTCTTTTCGATCAGGGCATAAGCCGAATGATTATGGATCGATTCAAAGTTTTCGGACTCGACGGTATAAGCCAGGATACGATCATCGATATTTAATTGATGGGCGATATCACGGACCATGTCTTCGACAAATTTAGGGTTATCGTAGGCGCGTTCTGTCACTATTTTCTCGTCCGGGCGTTTGAGCAGACCGTATAGTTCGCACGAAGCCTGCGCTTCCACCATATCGATGATCTCTTCTACCCAGATGAAGTCATCTGTCTCGACATTAACGGTGACGTGTGAACGTTGATTGTGTGCACCACGGTCGGATATCTTCTTCGAGCAGGGGCATAAACTGGTCACCGGCACCACGACTTTGATATTGATGATGTTCTTATTATCCTTGCGCTCACCGATGAAGCTTACATCATAATCGAGCAGGCTCTGTACGCCGGAAGCGGGTGCCGTCTTATTGATGAAATAATGAAAGCTCATCTCGATATGGCCACATTCTGCATCCAGACGGCTGGTCATCTCGGTCAACATCTCCTTGAAAGAATCGACCGTGATCTCCCATTCGTGATTATTGAGGATCTCGACGAAACGGGACATGTGCGTGCCTTTGAACTCATGGGGCAGATCAACATACATATTGAAGTTGGCGATGGTATGCTGGATCTTCCCGGTACGGCTTTTCACCTGAACCGGATGACGGATATCCTTGATGCCTACTTTATTGATGGCGATCGCGCGAGTATCCTGTGTATTCTGAACATCCGGTAGCGAACTGGTCGTTTTTCTGCTTTTGTCGAGGACATCGGTCATCATTTAATTCTCTTCACTATAGCGAACGCACGCGCGTTCGGTTTCCCATAACGTAACAGCGGTCACTTCGACAGTGTCGCTATTGATACGTGCTGAAATTTCTTTGTACAGGTATGCGGCAATGTTTTCAGCTGTCGGGTTCACCTCTTTGAATGGCTCAAGCTCATTCAGGTAGCGGTGGTCGAGTCTGTCGCCTATCTCATTGGCTGCGTCTTTCATCACTCTGAAGTCAATCCCCATACCCGTCTCATCGAGTCGGGTGGCCACGGCCTCCAGTTCCAGCTTCCAGTTATGGCCATGCATCCGACTGCATGCACCGGGGTAATCTCGCAGCGTATGTGCTGATGCAAATTCTGTTACGACTTTCAGCTGGTAACGAGCAGTCCTTTTTGACATATTTCTTGAAGAGCCTAAAATAATACCTGAGTAAAACAGTAGGAATTTTATCCTGTTTTTGCTATATAAGCAATTCCTTAACTCGGGTGTTTATGGATTGCAGGATGCCTTTTTTATCGAGATGCCAGTCGCTCAGCATTTCGCCTGGCTGACCGTGGTTGATCCATTTATCGGGAAAGCCGATCTGCAGCAGGTTTGTGGTGATATGTTGTTCGTTCAGATACTCAGAAACTGCACTGCCCGCACCGCCTGCGATCGCATTATCTTCGAGGGTGACCAGCAGATCATGGTTTTTAGCGGCAGTTTCGATGACATCGGTATCCAGTGGTTTGACGAAACGCATGCTATAGACACTGGCATCGATCTCTTCGGCAACTTCCAGCGCCGTGGCGAGCAGGGTACCAAAGACCAGTAAAACGATCTTATTGCCCTGCCTTTTCTGTTCTGCCTGACCGAATGGCAGTGCTTCCAGGGTTTTGGGCAGTGCCATTCCTGTGGTCGGACCGCGTGGGTAACGGACGGCACTGGGACCATCATGTAGAAATGCGGTGGTCAATAATCCATGGCATTCGACTTCATCTGCAGGTGCCATGATGACCATATTAGGGATACAACGTAAAAAGCTGATGTCATAAGCGCCGGTATGGGTCGGGCCATCGGCACCGACGATACCGGCACGGTCTATCGCAAAAACCACGGAGAGATTCTGGATGGCAACATCATGGATCAGCTGGTCATAAGCACGTTGTAAAAAAGTTGAGTAGATGGCAACGACCGGTTTTATGCCTTCACATGCCATGCCAGCGGCGAGGGTGACAGCGTGTTGCTCGGCGATGCTGACATCGAAATACCGTTTCGGGAAACGTCTGGAAAATTCGACCAGGCCCGAGCCTTCGCGCATGGCGGGGGTAATACCGACCAGTCGTTCATCCTGTTCTGCCATATCGCATAACCACTGACCAAATATCTCGGTATAACTGGGTACCTTGCTGGCATCTTTCGTGTTTGTTGCACCGGTACTTAAATCAAAGGCACTGACAGCATGATATTTTACAGGTGCATCTTCGGCCGGGAAAAAACCTTTACCCTTCTGTGTCTTTACGTGCAGTAATCTGGGGCCGGTCTGATGATTGATATTTTTCAGAACAGGAATCAGCGTGTCCAGATCGTGACCGTCAACCGGGCCAAAGTAATTGAAACCCAATTCTTCAAACAGCGTGCCCGGTGCGACCATGCCTTTTACATGTTCTTCTGTACGTTTAGCCAGTTCCAGAGCAGGTGGGATATTCTCCAGTACGCGTTTTCCGCCTTCTCTTATGGTAGAAAACAGGTCGCCTGATAATAGCCGGGTGAGATGATTCGACAGTGCACCCACATTGGGTGATATCGACATATCATTGTCGTTGAGGATGACCAGCAGATTGGCATCACAGCCTCCGGCATGGTTGAGAGCCTCAAAAGCCATGCCTGCAGTCATCGCGCCATCGCCGATAATCGCAACACAGTGGCGGTCCTCGTTATTCTGTTTGGCCGCAATGCTCATGCCCAGAGCGGCTGAGATGGAGGTACTGGAATGCCCTGTACCGAACGCATCATAGTCACTCTCTTCACGTTTGGGAAAACCGGCTATGCCGCCTTTCTGCCGCAGGCTGGCCATCTGTTCACGTCGACCGGTTAAAATCTTATGCGGGTAAGTCTGATGGCCGACATCCCATATCAGACGATCATAGGGGGTGTTAAAGACATGATGCAATGCCACGGTGAGTTCGATGGTACCGAGACCGGCTGCCAGATGTCCGCCGGTCGATGAAACACTGTCGAGCAAGAATTCCCGTAACTGGCGAGACAGCTCTTTAAGCTGCAGTCGGCTGAGTCTGCGAACGTCTTCTGGAGAATCGATCGATTCGAGAAGTGACCAGTTTGAGTGGGTAAAAGGCATGATTTTTTTTGATAATTCCGGCTCTGATTAAAACAGGTTCAGACTAAAATTGCCTTTCGACGATGTAAGCTGAGAGCTGGCGTAAACTATCGGCTTTTTTGTCTAAAGGTTCAAGGTATTTTAATGCGAGCTGGTGTTGTGCTAAAGCCAGTTCCTGGGATTCTTTCAGGCCGATAATGGCGGGGAATGTGGGCTTCTCCTGTTTTTCGTCCGAACCCTGTGGTTTTCCGAGGGTCTCAGTATCGCCGATAACATCGAGGATATCATCCTGAATCTGAAAAGACAGGCCGATGCACTGTGCATAATTATTCAGGATATCGGTTTCCTGCTGTGAGATATCGTGTTTGCACATGCCGCCGAGCAGGATGCTGGCGCGGATCAGCGCACCGGTTTTGAGCTGGTGCATATGTTCGAGCTGTGCCAGTGTCAGTCGCTTACCGACGGAGGCAAGATCAACGGCCTGCCCCCCGGCCATGCCGTGTGCTCCACTGGCTTCGGTCAATAGACTCAACATCTGAATGCGATGTTCGGGTGTCAGTTCTTTATGGTCATCTCTGGCCAGGATCTCATAGGCCAGTGCCTGCAGGGCATCACCGGCTAACATGGCGGTGGCTTCATCGAAAGCTCTGTGGCAGGTGGGACGACCACGACGCAGATCATCATCGTCCATCGCTGGCAGGTCATCGTGGATCAATGAGTAAGCATGGATCATCTCCACGGCACAGGCGGGAATATCCATCAGATCAGTGGAAACCCCCATGGCTTCACCTGCGGCATAGACCATGGCGGGACGGATACGTTTGCCACCACCGATGACGGAATAACGGATAGCCTCAGCCAGATTATGTTCGGGTGGGTCGTTTGCCGGCAGGTATTTATCCAGAGCGGCGTTAACGCGCTTCTGGTAGTCGTCCAGACGAAGTTGAAATACATGTGACATGATGGTCAATCATCCAGCTCGATGTCTTGCTCGAGTAACTTGCCGTTTTTTTCGACCAGCTCTTTAATTTTTAATTCGGCATTCTGCAGTGCCTGCTGACACTCGGTGCTCAGTGCGATACCTTTCTCAAAGCGTTTCAGTGACTCTTCCAGGCTGAGATTACCCTGTTCCATATCATCGACCAGGGTTTCGAGCTCGGCGAGTGCTTTTTCGAAGTTTGGGGTCTTTTTAGCCATGGCGCGCATTTTAGCAAAAAATTGCTGATGAGGATGTAGTGTTCAGAAAGAAAAAGATTTGATTATATAAGCCAGCTATCGGCTATATGCGGACATTTGAAAAACAATTTTTTGTCGCTTCGCTCGGGCACGTCCTTCGCGGCAAAATGTTCCTAAATTTTTCAATGTCTGCCATGCGTCGGAAACAGCCATTTTAATTTCGTACGATAACCGCCAGTTCAAGTCTGAAATAACACAACTAAAGCGTTATAGCCGTATCGATCAATTCACTCACCCGTTGCACGGCCACGATATTCAGCCCTTCGATGGTTTCGCCCTTTCTCGGTTTATTGGCTTTGGGAATAATCGCTGTTTTAAAACCGTGTTTGGCGGCTTCGCGCAGGCGTTCCTGTCCATTGGGGACGGGGCGAATCTCTCCTGCCAGGCCTACCTCTCCAAAAGTGAAAACATCGTTCGGCAAGGGTTTGTCACGAAAGCTGGAAAGTGCGGCAAGGATCAATGCGGTATCAGCCGAGGTTTCAGTCAGCCGCACACCGCCGACGATATTGATAAAAACATCCTGATCGAACATCGCGATACCGGCATGGCGATGCATGACAGCAAGCAGCATATTCAGGCGGTTGGGGTCGAGACCAAGGCAGACACGGCGAGGGTTATGGCTGTGGCTCTCATCGACCAGTGCCTGTAATTCGATGAGCAGGGGACGGCTGCCTTCACGGGTGACGGTGATAATACTGCCAGCCACGGGGGTTTCGTGTCGTGACAGAAATATCGCTGAGGGATTGCTGACAGTTTTTAATCCTTCGTCGGTCATGGCGAAGATGCCGAGTTCATTGACTGCACCAAAACGGTTTTTGATGGCACGGATCATGCGGTATCGCTCACCCGGGTCACCTTCGAAGTACAGTACGGTATCCACCATATGTTCGAGTACGCGCGGACCGGCGAGTGTGCCTTCTTTGGTGACATGGCCGACCAGAAACAATGCCGTACCGGTCTGTTTGGCGAAACGTACCAGTTGGGCGGCGCTCTCTCTTACCTGAGCCACGGCACCGGGTGCAGATTGCAGAGCTTCGGTATAGATGGTCTGTATCGAATCGATAACGATGACTTTTGGGCCGAGTTCACCGGACAGGGTGATGATGTTTTCCACGCAGGTCTCGGAGAGCAGTTTCAGGCCTTTGTCTTCCAGTCCCAGTCGGTGTGCGCGCATGGTTATCTGTTGCAGCGATTCTTCACCGGTAACATATAAACAGGGCAGGGAGCCGCTCAGGCTGGCCAGGGTCTGCGTCAGCAGAGTTGATTTGCCGATACCGGGATCACCACCGATCAGAGTAACGGAGCCATGCACCAGTCCACCACCGAGTACACGGTCAAGTTCAGATATGTTGGTCGGTGTTCGCATCTCTGCGCTCATCTGAATATCTTTCAGAGCCTGTATCTTTGCGTTGCCCTTCTTACCGGCAAAGCCCTGGCGGTTATTGGTGGTGATAGCGGCGATGGTTTCACTCATGGTATTCCATTCGCCACAGTCGCTACACTGGCCTGCCCACTTGGTGTGCAGGGCACCGCAGCTGTTGCAGGTGTACTGAAATTTTGCTTTGGCCACTGTCGTTATGTTCCGTCTCTAGGTCGCATCATTGCCTTCATTTCCCTTCTTCTGCTCTGTATCTGTCTGTACCTGGGTTATCTTCGCGGTCTGTACGGCGTTATTCGTGGTGCGTGTGATCTCGATGGCATAACCATCGATCATAAAACTGGTGCCATTCTGTGGAATAATCTCCATGTGTTCAAGTATTAATCCATTCAATGTCTTTGGGCCATCGGCAGGCAATGTCCAGTCCAGTGCACGGTTGATCTCTCTGATGTGTGTGTTACCGTCGATCTGATAACTGCCGTCATCGTACCTGTGTATACCGAGGTTCCTGGTCGGTGAGTCGGTAGTAAACTGGCCGACTATCTCTTCGAGGATATCTTCCAGTGTCACCAGTCCCTGGATACTGCCATATTCATCGACCACCAGACCGGAGCGACGGCGGTTAGCCTGAAAGTTTAATAACTGGCGAGTCAGCACATTCCCCGCAGGGATAAAATAGGCTGGTACGATCAGACCTTTAAGGGTTTCCATATTCAGTTCGTCACGTGCGAACAGATTGAGAACTTTACGCAGGTGAAGGATACCGATGGTATCGTCGATGCTGTCATGAAAGACAGGAACACGCGTGCGTTGGCTATGGGTGATCTGATGAACGATATCATTCCAGTCATCGTTCAGATCAATGCCGGTGATCTCATTGCGTGGGATCATGATGTCTTCCACACTGACCTGTTCCAGATCGAGGATACCGAGCAGCATATCGGAGTGCGCCCGGGGCATGAAGTGTTCAGCTTCGATGACGACAGCGCGCAGTTCGTCGGCACTGAGTTCCTGGGTATCTATCTTGTCGGGGTGTACTCCGATGAGTCGTAATAATGCATTGGAGAAGATATTGACCGACCAGACAAAGGGGTAGAGAGGTGTAGCGATCAGGGTGTAGATAAAGGCAGAAGGAAAAGCGAGTTTTTCCGGTTTTAGTGCGGCCAGTGTCTTGGGTGTGACTTCAGCGAAAACTAAAATAATAAAGGCCAGTGCGATGGGGGCTACGGCCAGTCCGATCTCACCGTAGAGACGCAATGCGATAATCGTCGCGATCGTCGCTGCAAAGATATTGACGATGTTATTGCCCAGTAAGATCAGTCCCAGTAAGCGATCAGGACGATTCAGTAGCTTCAGGGCACGCTGTGCACCACGGTGACCTTTATCCGCCAGGCTCTTCACACGATAACGGTTGAGAGTCATCAGGGCGGTTTCAGAACCCGAGAAGAAACCGGAAAGCAAGATCAGGATGGCAAGGATGATGAACAGCGTAGCTGTCGATAGTTCGCTCAAGAAGTGTGGTCTCTCGTGACTAGAATGGTTTAATTATGTACGCACTGGCTCTGGAGTCAAGCCAACAGGATTTCCAGTACAAATTTACTGCCAAAATAAGCCAGCATCAGACTGACAAAACCGCTCAATGTCCAGCGGATAGCCGTACGACCACGCCATCCCAGCTTCCAGTGACCGATGAGCAGTGTAAGGAAGACAAACCAGGCCAGGATGGATAAAACAGTCTTATGAGCCAGTTGCTGCGCGAACATATTTTCCAGAAATATCAGACCAGTGCCTAACGAGATAGTCAGGGCGATAAAACCGACGAGGATGACCTCAAACAGCAGGACTTCCATATTTCTCAACGGCGGTAACAGTCTTATTATGCCGCCGGGTTGATGGGCATGGAGGTGTTTGTTCTGGATTGATAATAAAATGGCCTGCAGCGCAGCCAGTGCCAGCAGACTATAGGCTATGATCGAGGTCAATATATGAAAGATAAGTGCAGGTGAGCTGTCTGCGGGTAATAAGTGACTGCTGTGGCCAAAGAGATCGACGGTCATGATTAGAACAGTGATTGGCAGCAGGGCAATGGTCAGTATCTCAACCGGATAACGCCAGGTAGCCGACAGGGTGAATAAAACGATGAAGGCGCTTACCAGTGACATGGCGTTGTAGAATCCAAAATTAACGCCCATATCACTAAACATGTTGTTATATAACGCCAACGCATGCAGTAGAAGGCCACCGAAGCCTATGATTATGATGTGTTTTTTGGAGAGCCCGGTCCTTGCATCAGTATTGCTTTCGCCTGGTTTCCCCAGGCGAAAAAACAGCAGTGCTGAACATGCGAGATAAAGCACGATGGCACTGAAAGTTAGGCTGTAGTCACTCATGTTGAATTATTTTTTTCTGGTCTATACTGAACTTGTAACGGGTTTTTATGTTTAAGGTAAATCGTTGAATCTGAAAAAGTTCGGGTAGTGCATAAATGTGAACCTGTTCACATTATAACGATTAACACGATGTAAAGCGTTTCTTTTACGTGGCATGTTATCACTAGATCAGACCATAATTAAAGTTTAAAACATTATGCTGGATAGAAGTGGGTTTATTTGAATGAAAGTACGAGTCTTGGGGTGCAGTGGTGGCATCAATCAGGAAGTGGCAACAACGTCCTATATGGTGGATGATGATATCCTGATCGACGCGGGTACCGGCGTGTGTGAGCTGTCGCTCGATGAGATGCGGGGGCTCAAACACATCTTCATCACGCACTCGCATCTGGATCATATAGCCTCTATCCCATTACTGGCCGATACTTTATTTGATGATCTGATCGGTTCTCCTCTGGTCGTGCACGCACTACCCGAGACGATAAAAGCGCTGAGAAATCATATATTCAACTGGGTCATCTGGCCCGATTTTACCGAGTTACCCCATAAGACCAATGCGGTTCTAAAACTTGAGCCGATGAAAGCCGGAACAGTTTTTGAATTTTTTGGTCGTCGGATCGAGATGATCAGTGTCAATCATGCCGTTCCTGGTGTGGGTTATTGCGTGGAATCTGATGGCAGGGTTTTTGCTTTCAGCGGTGATACCACGAGTAACGAGAACTTCTGGGCGAGCCTGAACAAACGTGATTCACTGGACCTGCTCTTCGTCGAATCGGCATATGCCGATAAAGATATCGAGATGGCAAAAAAGGCATTCCACTACTGCCCACAATTACTGGCCCGGGATCTGCTCAAATTGAAGCATAAGACCAAAGTCTGCATCTCACATCTGAAACCCCGGTCAGAAGAAAAAATAATCGAGCAGTGTAAGGCCGCTATGCCTGATCAGGATATCCATCAGCTGAAAAGTGGTGATATATTTCAGCTCTGAGGCGCTGCCCTGCAGGTTTCGTAAAAACTAACGGCAACCACCATAATTCGCTATAATTCTCCGTTCGTGAACTAATGTTAGATACAGGTAGACCATGTTTGATGGATTAAGTGACCGTCTTGCCAGTACCGCGCAAAAACTGCGTGGTGAAGGCCGACTGACCGAAGAAAATATTCAGGATGCGTTACGGGATGTACGCATGGCATTGCTGGAGGCAGATGTCGCGTTGAGTATCGTCCGTGATTTCATCGACGATGTTAAACAGCGGGCGATGGGCGAAGAAGTTTTAACCAGTCTTAAACCGGGGCAGATCTTCATCAATATCGTTCAGGAAGAACTGATCAAGGTGATGGGCGCACAGAACGAGCGACTGGATCTGAGTGCGCAACCACCGGCAGTGGTTCTGATGGCAGGTCTGCAGGGTGCGGGTAAAACTACCACCGTTGCCAAGCTGGCTAAAATGCTCGGAGAGAAAGAAAAGAAAAAATCGCTGCTGGTCAGTTGTGACATCTACCGACCTGCGGCGATAGAGCAGTTAAAAACGCTGGCGACACAGGTCGGTGCCGAATTTTTCCCGAGTACCAGCGACCAGAGGCCTACCGACATAGCAAGAGCCGCCATCGAGCACGCACGTAAACATTACATCGATGTGGTGCTGGTGGATACAGCCGGTCGTCTACATATCGATACCGAGATGATGGATGAGATCAAAGCCATCCATGCGGCGGTCAATCCGGTAGAAACACTGTTCGTGGTCGACAGCATGACCGGCCAGGATGCCGCTAATACGGCAAAAGCCTTTAATGAAGCCTTGCCACTCACCGGTGTGATACTGACCAAAACCGATGGCGATGCCCGTGGCGGAGCTGCCCTGTCGATCCGCCAGATCACCGGTAAACCCATCAAATTCATGGGTTCGGGCGAAAAGGTAGAGGCACTGGAAGCTTTTCATCCTGATCGTGTCGCCTCGCGCATCCTGGGCATGGGCGATGTGCTTTCGCTGGTGGAAGAAGTCCAGCAGAAAGTTGACCACAAAAAAGCTACAAAACTGGCGAAAAAAATTCAGAAAGGAAAAAGTTTCAATTTCAATGATCTGAAAGAACAGTTCGAGCAGATGCAGAATATGGGCGGCATGGCCGGGTTAATGGATAAGCTCCCGGGTATGCCGGGCATGGCGGACAAGCTCAAAGACAAGGTCAATGACAAAGAGATGGGCCGTATGATCGGTATCATTAATTCGATGACACCGAAAGAGCGGGCTTTTCCGGATATCATCAAGGGTTCTCGAAAACGCCGTATCGCTGCAGGTTGTGGCCTGCAGGTACAGGACGTTAACCGTTTGATTAAGCAGCAGATGCAGATGAAGAAAATGATGAAAAAAATGTCAAAAGGCGGCATGGCGAAGATGATGCGCGCTATGAAAGGTGGCGGTGGTGGCGGTATGCCACCCGGGATGGGGTTTTAGCCGAATATAATGTGATTAATCAGCATTGTGGTATGAGTCTGGAAGACTGCTATCGCCACGCAAAGCGGACGTTGAAAGATTTAGAAACATTTTTGCCGCCAAGGACGTGCCCGAGCGAAGCGACAAATACCCCTGGGGTGCAAAGAACGCGAAAAAAACGCCAATAAAACCTTTTTTAGTTTTTTTCGTAGATAGGGTTACCGCAGAAACGCAGATTAGGGCAGGATGCCCGTAAGTAGGGCAATGCAGGAGCAATTGCCGAGACGCAGAGAAAAACGTTTGATTTTACTTCACTGCTGTCCCGTTAACTATTGAAGGAATGAAA
>DROB01000212.1 GCA_011321985.1 Gammaproteobacteria bacterium
CTCTTCCGATCTACCGCGAAGTCGTTTTAAAATACCCAACTGGATCTCATGCGGATTCAGTGCGACCAGCTTATCAAAACTGCGGGCAAAGTTTTTCAGCGTATCCGACGGCAGGCCGAATATCAGATCCGCATGGATGTAGGCATGGGTTTCTTCGCGCAACCAGTGCAGATTGCTGCAGGTTTTTTCATTGTCCTGTTTCCGGCTGATCAGGGCCTGTATGTTTTCATCAAATGTCTGCACACCGATCTCGAACTGCAGGACATGTTCGGGAAATTTCTGGATGATCGCTTTTAGTTTGTCCGGCAGGTTATCGGGCACCACTTCGAAATGCAGGTAGAGATCATCGGTCATCCGTTCGAGAAAAAATTCGAGTATCGAGACACTGCTACTGACCTTCAGGTTAAATGTCCGGTCGATAAATTTGAAATTTCGTGCACCGCGCTGAAACAGCATGTCCATCTCTTCGAGGAACAGATCCAGCTCGAATGGCTTCGAGGTTTTATCCAGCGACGATAGACAGAACTCACATTTAAACGGACAGCCACGAGAGGCTTCGACATAGATGAGGCGATTTTTTATATCCTCATCCGTGTAGTATGCATACGGTAGCTGTAGCTGATCCAGCGGCAATTCATCACTCTGAATGTGTCGTTCAAGTGGTTTATTGCCCGACAGCAGTAACTGACATAAGGTACGGAAACTTTTTTCTGCCGCTCCCATGATCACATAATCCGCCATATCGACAACAGCGGGTTTATCCGGCAGGTGACTGACCTCCGGGCCACCGAGCACGATAATGGTTTCCGGTGATACCTGTTTTAACAGCTCAACCGTTTTTGTCACTTCGGCAACATTCCAGATATAAACCCCAAAACCGATGATTTCCGGATGATGCTTTAACAGTGTTTCTGCGATATCGATGGGACGTTGCTGGAGGGTAAATTCTTCTATGATGGCAGAAGACTGCAGTTCAGCAAGATTTGCGTACAGATATCGCAGACCAAACGCGGTGTGCATATAACGTGCATTGAGTGTGGTCAGTACGATCTGAGTGGTTACGTCTTCTCCCATAATTGCCTATTATAACAGGCTCCTTACTGGAACAAGTTCGAAAGAAAAGCCAAGAAAATATTTGCCACAGGGGCACAGAGAACACAGCGTTTTTATGTTGTTTACCGCGCCGCAGGCGTCACTACCAATATCTTCTTCTCTGCGTTCTCTGTGCCTCAGTGGTTAAACGTTTTCAAAATTTCAAACGCAATAATTAAACGATAAATTTACCCGTCTCTCGCAACTGATTTTCCATCAACTCGATCTCACGCGCTCCAGAATAATAGATATCTTCATCGACGGTATAATCCAGGCTCATATTCCGGTCCTCATAATCCACCTTGTTCAGGATGCTTTTTATCGCATTGAGATGCGCCCGGTGTTTGTCATTACTGCGGATGACCGCCCACGGACTGGTATGGCTGTGCGTGCGTTTCAGCATCTGGTATTTCATCTCGGTAAACTCGTCCCATTTCTCCTGCATCTGCACATCGATCTCTGACAGTTTCCATTTTTTCAGCTGATTGGTCTCGCGTTCGGTAAACCGCTCTTCCTGTGTGCGTTTGGATACCGAGAAATAGATCTTGTGAAATACGATACCGTGTTCGACCAGATCATCTTCGAACTGGGTGACGGTTTTCATAAAGGTCGTATATTGCTGTTGTGTGCAAAATTCGAAGATGGGTTCGACCATGGCGCGGTTGTACCAGCTACGGTCGAATAACACGATTTCCCCGCCACGGGGAAACTGCTCGACATAACGCTGAAAATACCACTGACTGGTCTGCACATTGGACGGTTTGCCCAGAGCCACGACACGATAATGTTTTTCATTCATATAGCGGGTGATACGCCGGATGCTACCGCCCTTACCCGCTGCATCGCGCCCTTCTACCAGGATGATCATCTTCTGTTGCTGTTTCTCAAGATGCTCCTGCAACTTGATCAGTTCTGCCTGATACGGTTTTATCGATTCGTCTTCGGTGTATCTGACGTAATGTTTATATAACAGGCGTTTGAAATCATCGTCCGCCTGCTTCAGCTCTTCTAAAAATGCCTGATATTCCATCTACACCCTTTGCCTCTCGTTTTTTGATATCGGTATGATAATACAGCCAAACACAAATATTTTTATGATACAGAGCAAATTCGGCACTATTCGTGGATATTAAGCACTGAATTAATTGCTTTCAGTCTCTGAAAACAGGAAAATACGCGGCTGAATTTTACTGCATGCGGCTGTGGCGGCATGTTACCTTTTTATTACACTTTCGAGGAAAACTCATGAAACTCATTCTTTTAGGCGCACCGGGTGCAGGTAAAGGTACTGTTGCAAAATTACTGACCAAGATGGACGGTTCTGTACAGATTTCGACCGGTGACATCTTACGTGGTGCTGTTGCAGCAGGCACCGAACTGGGTAAGCAGGCAGAAGCGGCGATGAAAGCCGGTGACCTGGTATCCGATGACCTGATCATGGGCATTATGGAAGAGCGTCTGAAAGAAGACGATTGCAAAGCCGGTTACCTGTTAGACGGTTTCCCACGCACTATCCCACAGGCTGAGGCGCTGAAAGTTCTGCTCGACAAGATGGGTGAAACACTGGATTGTGCCGTTGAGATCGATGTACCACGTGATGTGATCCTCGATCGTCTGACCACGCGCCGTACCTGTTCTGGCTGTGGAGAGATCTATAATGTTAAATCTAATCCACCTAAAGTCGAAGGCGTGTGTGATAAATGCGGTGAGCCCGTAGTACAACGCGATGACGAAACCGAAGAAGCTATCAGTAATCGCCTGGAAGTATACAATGACCAGACAGCACCGCTGGTCGGCTTTTACAAAAACGAAGGCCTGTTGCTTTCTGTAAACGCAACATCGTCTGATGCTGTGATCGATGCGATTAAAGCAAAGATCGGCTAAAGGATACAGCCGCATAACAAAAGCCCGGACACCTGAGCACATCAGGTATCCGGGCTTTTTTATTGATTAAAAATCACCGAAAGGATCGGCGATTCCCTGCTTACATAATATCTGATTTTCCGGTACACAATAGCTGATTATTCCCTTCACCATCCGCTGCCATTTTTTCCAGCTCCTTCATGACCGTCAAACTTGATGACTCCATCTTTTGTAAATATTCGAGAGCGACATGGACCTCACCCCGACGAAAAGCTTCGATCGCATCTTTACCTGATTTATGCACTAGCTCATGGGGATGCTCGAGTTCCTTATAACCATTCAGTTTGGAAAAACAATCCTTGCCATCACCCTCGTAATACCACTTACCTAAACGACAAGTATGATGATCGGCAAAATCAGATACAGGCTGCTCACTGTGCCCCATGAAGATGCGATAGACATTAAACTTATAAACCAGATGGTCTATTTTAGCCAACTCGACAAATCCACGTAATGCACCCGTAGAGATGGCTCCTTCCATCTTTTTAGATAGATTAAGGAAGCGTAATATGCCTGCACTGGCCTCCGATCCCACATCAGAGAGTATCTTGGATTCTTCTGACATCTCTATCATCTTGGTCGTCGTATCCTTTACTTCCGACTGGATCAGATTAACTTCATTGGTGATATCGCCTGTCGCTTCATGTGTTCGTGTCGACAAGGTCCTGACTTCATCGGCAACGACAGCAAAACCTCGGCCATGCTCACCAGCACGTGCGGCTTCGATAGCGGCATTGAGTGCCAGCAAGTTTGTCTGTTCCGATATCCCGTTGATGAGACCGATGACATCATCGATAGCATTAACCCTGCCCGTAAGCTTTTCTACATTATCCACTGCCTCATTGACAGTAGATGCGACCGTCACCAGGTTTTCGACGAGTTTATTGGTCCCTGTATTCGCCTTCAATGATTCATTGGCAGCATCGATAGCCGTCTGTTTCTCATTATGGAGGATGGATACCAGCGTCGAAAACGTGGTTTGCATCTCGAGTAAACTGCCGCCAAAACCTTCGAAAGAACTAAAGATTCCCTTCGTCAGAGCCACTTCAGTTTTCAGCGCTGTGATTTCAGATCGTGCCTGCTCCAGCTCACTCTGCTTCTTTTCCAGCTCATTTTCTAGAGAAGATATATGCCCATTCGCATCATTCATCGCTGAAGATGGATCTAAATTTTTAAGTAACCCAAACATGTTGACCTCATATTTTAGTAAATTTATAAGTTGACACTCAGGGTATCGACCACTATTTACAAAACTTAAGGGCTCACGAAATAAGATTCGATGTCCGAGTTCATCCATCCTTACCGTCGACACGTGCTGCCAACAGCATCGGTGCATATACCCGAATAAAAAGGAGAAAAGCCATCATCCACAACAACTGAGACAGGGCTATCCAGTACACGTACAGAGTCATATCGATAACTGGAAAGATGACGCGAATAACAGCACCGAGGGACAGGGCCAGAAAACTCCATAACACGGTTGAGGGTGGCTCAAAAACGCTGCGCCCGGTATGGCCCAGGGCGACACGCGACATCATACCGATGGTGAGCAGACCGATACCACCTGCGGTAAAGGCATGCACAGACAGAAAAGGAGAAACACCGAGATAGACCTTTGCCGCTATCAGAAAGAAACCTAGAATGATAAAAAAATAAGCCGCAACCAGAATCCAGACCAGTGATTTTTTCCATATCTTATGGGTATACCATCCCGCCAGCCTTATCGAATGTAATACTGCTAATACTACCGCTGCAATAGCTGTCAACTGGTCGAGATCAGTGAACACATCACTGATCCACAGTACCAGTAACAGGATCAGGCTAGAGTTATCGAGCCAGGCCCGGTTTTTTATTACCGCATCCCCCTCTATGCCATTTTTGATAAACATCGGCACCACACGGCGCATCATCACCAGTATTAACGCGATGATCATATACAATGCTGAATACAATCCCCAATGCACACCGTCAACTATGACACCGGTGACACCCAGATAAAAAACAAGGTTACACAACATCAATAAAAATAATTTTGAAACGATACCTGCCTGCTTGTATTGCCTGACTTTCAACACAGGCCGCAGACATGCGACCGCCAGAAAAAATAAAAAACTCACATCGACAAGAGCAATAATCTCAATGGGGACCATCAATCCGGTCAGGGGTAAAATCCGGGCGATCAACCAGAGTGCGAATAAAAAAGCCAGTGCCTTACCACGTAATACTTCTATACCTGTCCAGTTTTTTATCGCTGTCAGTAAAAACCCCGCAACCACCGCCATCACATAACCGAACAGCATCTCATGTGCATGCCACAGATTGGGTGCCAGCCCTGCAAAGGTAAACTTGACAGAAAACACAAAACTGGCCATCCAGACGGCCATGGCGATGATGGCAAAAAGACCGGCAGCCAAAAAGAAAGGCCTGAAACCTAAACGTAAGACCGGCGGGCCAAAATCTGCCGGTTTTGAATCTACAACTTCACCATCGATGGTTAACATAGGCTGACAACTCGTTTGAATTTCTGATTATTCGGGTACTGACCATCACTGCGATACGGTAGTTTACAGAGCCACCCCGTGTGCAGATAATACACAACATACTATCAGCAAAAAACCCGCATGAGACGGGTTTTCCCTGTGGCCAGATTACTGTCTAGCCACTGCCTGACCACTACCAGGCCACTAAATAATACTTATTACTATCTTATATCTCTTTGACCTACATCATGGACAAAAACTGACCAGCCAGTGAACATTGCAGGTGTCATATCAAACCAGCCAGAACAGAGACACGATGAGAGATAATACCGAAAATAATACCGGTACCAGCGATGGTGCATTTGAAGTCAACGTCGGCCTCGCCGAAATGCTCAAAGGCGGTGCCATCATGGATGTGACTAATGCAGAGCAGGCCCGGATCGCCGAGGATGCGGGAGCCTGTGCGGTGATGGCACTGGAGCGTATCCCCTCTGACATACGGCGTGATGGCGGTGTCGCCCGTATGTCTGATCCCGGGATGATCGAGGAGATCAAAAATACCGTCTCCATCCCTGTCATGGCAAAATGCCGGATCGGCCATTTTGCTGAAGCTCAGATACTGCAGGCACTGGAAGTCGATTTTATCGATGAATCCGAAGTGCTGACCCCTGCCGATGAAGTCAACCATATCTATAAACGTGATTTCACCGTGCCTTTCGTGTGTGGCGCGACCAACCTGGGAGAAGCCCTGCGCCGTATCGGTGAGGGTGCCGCCATGATGCGCACCAAAGGTGAAGCCGGAAGCGGCAATATCGTCGAAGCCGTGCGCCATATGCGTGCCCTGCAGGATGAGATGCGCCGCCTTACCACACTCGGTAAGGAACAGCTGATGAGCGTCGCCAAAGAATGGGGTGCCCCTTATGACCTGGTCTGCTATGTCGCTGAACACGGAAAACTCCCGGTACCCAATTTTTCTGCGGGAGGAATATCCACCCCTGCCGATGCCGCGCTGGTCCGTCAGTTAGGTGCACAGGCCGTGTTCGTCGGTTCCGGCATTTTTAAATCAGACGACCCGGTCGCACGGGCTGCCGCCATCGTTAAAGCCACCACCTATTATGATGACCCATCAGTATTACTGGAAGTCAGCCGCGGTTTGCAGGCGGCCATGAAGGGACTGGAAATGTCAGAGATTCCAGAAGAGGAACGGCTGGCCATCAGAGGCTGGTAGGTTCTGGTGAACAACACCGTTGGTGTCCTTGCCTTGCAGGGTGCTTATCAGAAACATGTCGAAAGCCTTTCCAGCCTGGGTGTCGGATCACGATTGATTCGCAGAGCATCCGAGTTGAATGGATGCTGTGCATTGATTTTACCCGGTGGAGAGTCGACGACGATCAGCCTGCTGTTACAGAAAAACGACCTGTATAGTCCGATCAAAACGTTTGCTGAAAATCATCCTGTGCTGGGAGTGTGTGCAGGCATGATTTTGATGGCCAGTGATGTGGATGATGAACGTGTCACGCCTCTGGGCTTGTTGCCGTTCAGGGCGTCGCGTAATTTTTATGGCCGACAGATGCACAGTTTTAGTGCTGATGTAACGCTCGATTTTGATGACAGACCTTTCAACGCGCCGTTTATTCGTGCACCGGGGATCGAAAAGCTTTCACCGGAAATAACGAGATTAGCCACACTGAACAATAACGCTGTTATGATAGGCATGGGCGACCATATCGCATTATCCTTTCATCCCGAATTAACCGATGATACACGGATTCATGCATACTGGTTGAACCGCTTCGAACGGGCCATGTATTACTGAAACGGAAATAAAGGATACGCATTGTTCAAGACACGCTGTAAATACGTCCATGTAAGCTCGACATCCGCATCCCTGCGGCTGACGGTCTTGAACAATGCGTATCCTTTATTTCCTTCTTATTAATAATAATTAATACCATATAGACAATACCAGATGCAGACATCTAACATAAACCACGAATCACAGCCGATTTTTCCGGCACCGCTCTCATTGCCATTGAGATTACTGCCTTCTTTCGTGCATAACAGCGTACTGGTTACGACACTGAACCAGCTATTCAGTAACGAGTTAAAACAGGATGAACTGGTTTTCCTGCAGGGAAAAATACTGCATATCCAGATCGAAGATATGGATATCGAATACCGGTTCACACTGGTGGATAAAAAATTAATCGCCGCGGATAAAAAACAACCACCCGACCTCGTCCTGCAGGGAACAGTGTATAACTACCTGTTACTGGCAAGCCGGCATGAAGATACTGACACCCTGTTTTTCAGCCGGCGACTGCGTATGCAGGGGGACACCGAGCTGGGATTGTATGTAAAAAATTTCCTCGACGGGATGGACATGGATTCGCACAAGGTTCCGGCTTACCTGGAACACCTGTTACAGAAAAGCCTGCCTGTCTATAAACGCCTTTTTGGGCGATGAACAGCCCACTATTTCCGCACTGCTTAGTATCATGAAAAAACCTGAACTGCTGTCACCCGCAGGCCTGTTAAAAAACATGCATTATGCCTTCGCCTACGGAGCCGATGCGGTCTATGCCGGCCTGCCCCGTTATAGTCTCAGGGTACGCAACAATGATTTTCGTCTACCTAATCTGGAAGCCGGTATCAATGAAGCACATGCACTGGATAAACAGTTTTTTGTGGCGACGAATATCCTTCCTCATACCGCAAAGATAAAAACATTTATGGATGATATGGAGCCGATCATCGAGATGCACCCGGATGCACTGATCATGGCCGATCCCGGTCTGATCATGATGGTCAGGGAGAGGTGGCCGGACATGCCGATCCATCTCTCGGTACAGGCGAATACGCTGAACTCGCCAGCGGTCAAATTCTGGCAGTCGGTCGGGGTCCGACGCATCATTCTTTCCCGGGAGTTATCGCTAAAAGAAATCGAACAGATCCGCAATGACTGTCCGGATACCGAGCTGGAAGTTTTTGTCCACGGTTCACTGTGTATCGCCTATTCCGGACGTTGCTTATTATCGGGTTATTTCAATCACCGTGATCCGAATCAGGGCACATGCACCAATTCATGCCGCTGGAACTACAAAGTCAAAAATAATGACGGTGATCAAAATATAGAGAACACCGGCATCTGGCGAGCCGGATCAGAGAAAGACACTGATGATATGTCATCGCAACAGTTTTTACTGGAAGAACAGGGGCGGCCCGGAGAATACATGCCCATCGAAGAAGATGAACACGGTACCTATATCATGAACTCCAGAGATCTACGTGCCATCGAGCATGTGCATCGTCTGGTCGATATCGGCGTTGATTGCCTGAAGATCGAAGGCCGAACAAAGTCATATTATTACACGGCAAGGACCACCCAGATCTACCGCCAGGCCATCGATGATGCTGCCGCTGGCAAAAGATTCGATCCACATCTGATGACAGAACTGGAAAACCTGGCCCACCGTGGTTACACCGATGGCTTTTTCGAACGTCACCCGCCACAGGAGCTGCAACGCTACCGCGATAATAGCTCGCGCAGCCAACGGCAGATCTTTACCGGAGAGGTCATGAAGTTTGATAAGACCCGAAATCAGATTTTGGTCGATATAAAAAACAAATTAACCATCGGTGATGAGGTAGAGCTGGTAACCTCTGATGGGAACCACCGTTTTATATTAACAAAAATGACCGATCAGAACGGCAATACCATCGAATGCGCACCTGGCAGCGGTCACCAGGCATGGATAGGCCTCGACACCGATATCACCGAAGTGAACCTGGGCCTGTTATGCCGGACACTCGATGAGGAAACGGC
>DROB01000213.1 GCA_011321985.1 Gammaproteobacteria bacterium
GACGACCTGCTCGATAAGATCTCAAAAAATGACATCCATATCGCCGCCGCTGGTTTAACCATTACCCCTGAACGTGAAAAACGCTTCCGATTCGGACCGGCTTATCAGGAGATAACGGAACAACTGGTATACAACGCAAGCAATAAGCGCCCCAAAGACCTGTCCCACCTTGATGGCTCGCTGGAAGTCGTTGCCAATTCGAGTCATGAAGAGCGATTGAGGCATCTAAAAGAGACCATGAAATCACTGAGCTGGAAGCCAAATCATGAGCTCGAAAGTGAAGAACTTTTGCAGCTGGTTTCCAATGACATCATCGAATACACCATCGCAGACTCAAATGAACTTTTACTGAACCAGCGATTCCACATCAACCTGCGCGTCGCTTTTGACATAGGTAGCCCACAACAACTGGCCTGGGCTCTGCCACAAACAGAGGATAGCAGCCTGTTCATTGAGGTTCAGAAATTCTTTAAAAAAATCAAAGAGAATGGTGAACTGACTCGACTCATCGAGCGAAACTACGGCCATATAGAAAATTTCGATTACGTAGGCACAAAAATTTTCATGCGACACATCGAAAAGAGGTTGCCTGCTTATCAGGATTACTTCGAAGAAGCTGCCAGGAAGCAGGCTATCGACTGGCGCCTGATCGCGGCAATGGGTTATCAGGAATCTCACTGGAACCCAGATGCCGTATCACCGACGGGTGTCCGTGGCATCATGATGCTAACCTTGAAAACGGCAAAAGAGCTGAATGTAAAAGACAGGCTCGATCCGAAGAGCAGTATTTCCGGTGGTGCACGATACTTCAAGCAAACCCTGGATCGTATGAGTGCGGAGATAACGGAACCTGATCGCACATGGATGGCGATGGCAGCATACAATGTCGGTTACGCCCATTTACAGGATGCCAGAAAAATTACCCGGAAACTCGGTAAAAACCCGAACCTCTGGATCGATGTCAAACAGGCCCTGCCATTACTGGCCCAGAGTAAATGGTATAAACAGACCCGGTACGGTTATGCTCGTGGCTGGGAGCCCGTGCGTTATGTCGAAAATATTCGTAGCTACTATGATGTTTTGAAATGGATAGAAGAAAGCAATATCGTCACCACACCGGTACCGGAAGAGTTCCTGAAGATACCCAACAGTATTTAGGGCGCCTCTGTTAATTGATTACACCCTGCCTCAAGGGAGCCCTGAAGACCTGACAGAAATTTAACTTTTTTGCCGGTAAAAAACACCCTCCGGGTGTTCCACCCGTTCCAGGCCCTGAACCATCGGAATAGACTGGTTGTGACCAGTAAGCAAGATGCCTCCCGATTTCAACTGATCGGTAAACTGCTGAATGATAGCCGTCTTAACACCATTAGAAAAATACACCAGGATCTCCGGGCAAATGATCAGATCCATCTGTCCCATCGCCTGGGTGCTGCTGGTCAGATCACAAACAGAAAAATGAACAGACTGACGAATCGTATTTTTTAGTTGTCCATTCTCACTTTTACCATCCATGATTATAAACGAGTTTCTATATTCGCCATTCAGCGTCATCAACTGTTGTGAACTATATGTTGCCTCTTCAGCCTGCCTGATATCATCTCTTGAAAGCTCGGTGCCCAGTAATTCGAAATTTTTTGCCTCACCATTCTTGCGTTCGAAACCGGCGATCTCCATAGCGACTGAATAGGCCAGTTGTCCCTGACCGCAGCCCACAATCCATATTCTCGCTTTTTCCGGCAGCTGAGCCAGTATGTAATTATGCAAAACATCTTTAGTCTCAGGATTGACCCCCCAGTTTGCCTGACGCTGTGAGATCACATCAAGCACATCGGCGCGTATCTCTCCCTCTTCACTCCGTAATTTTTCAGCCAGCAGTGCCAGAGAATCAAGCTTATGCACCGACAACAATGGTTCGATCCTTTCGACAAGGTGAACACGTCGCTCATCCGGAACGACAACACCGAGCACATTCTGCAGGGCTACGAGCAAAGATTCATAATCATCAATTTTATGAGAAACAGCGGATGACATATTCAGACCTTCGAATAGGATAATAAAAGAACATACCCAAGCATAGAAGGAAATTACTGAACTTCAATAATCGGCGTTTTTTGCCAGAAAAAATATAATCTGCACAAAGCACTCGATATATCCATACTTATCATATTGTTAGATCTTTGACATCGGTCTGAATAATTCTCTGCTTTTCAGCTTCTTATGACCGAGGTGATGGTTGATAACATAGCGAGTCAGATGCTTTAATTCCGACAGGTGATCAGCATTTTCTGCTATCACCTGAAACCGTTCATCCGATAATGCCAGCAAACAGGCGCCAGATATCTGTGGCACACTCACATCGGCACCATTTCGACATTTAACCGGTCCATGTTCGAGAAAGTACTGGTACCTTCTGTCTGCGGTTATCGCTTCGCCGGTATCGGCCTCCAGGTGCACGTTAAGACCAAAACCTAATATTTCGAGCAGCTTTATCTCAAACTGCCGCAGGCTGATCTCCAGCCTGTCCACCTCTTCCAGTGCATAGAGGCAAGCGTGATACTGTTCAAAAATCTTTTCCTGCTCATCATCCCTGTGCAGAAGGTACATCAATAATTCGTTGATATACATGGCCGAGAGCAACGCCTTGTTTTTAAGGACCGGAGGTTTGATATCGGCCCGTTCGATGCTTTTCAGATAAGGTAGATCACCTTTGCCCTGCCAACTGAGCACCAGTGGCGTAAACAGCAGCAGGTTACCTGATATCCTGGAACGTGCCCCGCGGGTTCCCCGTGCCATCAGTGCGACACGACCATGGTCCTTCGTCAGCAGCTCGAGGATACTACTGCTCTCACGGTAGGAACGTTTATGTAGAATATAAGCAATCTGTGTGTTGACTACACGCATTTAATGGTCGGTATATTATCCAGGGATGAACACGGATGAAAACAAGAGAGCTAACCAGGGCAGACATCTATTCACTGTACCCAAGGCCACGTAATGCACGCTCATCATTCGACCAGCCTTCGCGTACCTTCACCCACAGGTTCAGATAGACTTTGGATCCCACCATGGCACTTATATCTTCCCGTGCTTTCGTTCCGATACTTTTGAGTCTTGCACCCTTTTTCCCGATGATGATAGATTTTTGGCCGTTACTTTCGACATAGATAGTGGCATGTATACGGACTATTTTTTCATCTTCGTCGTATTTTTCGATATTGACGGTCGAGGAGGAAGGGAGTTCCTGACCCAGCTCCCGGATCAATTTTTCTCGTATGATCTCTGATGTGAGGAAACGCATACTCCTGTCTGTAACCTGATCCTCTGGATAAAAAGGTGCATTCTCAGGAAGCAATGGAGAAAGCTTTTGCTCCAGGACCTCTATGTTCACGCCATTCAATGCTGAGACCGGGATGATCTCTGAAAAATCAAATTTAGATGAAAGTTCTTCGATAATCGGCAGTAATTCTTTCTTGCTATCGAGCTTATCCATTTTATTGACTATCAGCAGCACCGGACAACTGACTGATTTGAGTTTTTCAACAATGGCCTGATCCTCTTCTGTCCACTGTTTGGCCTGCATGACAAACAGGATGACATCGACATCCTTGAGTATCGATGTCGCAGCGCGGTTCATGTATTTATTAATAGCCGTCCCACGCCGTTGGTGTATACCGGGAGTATCAACATAGATGGCCTGGGTCTCTCCAGATGTCTTCACTCCCAGTATCTGGTGTCTGGTCGTCTGTGGCTTACGTGAGGTGATACTCAATTTCATACCAAGAATAAAATTGAGCAGCGTTGACTTTCCTACATTGGGACGACCGACAATGGCGACGTAACCGCAACGTTGCGTATGGCCCGACGACGAACTGCCAGCAGGCTGATCACTCATTTTGTTTTTTTCCATCTGTCATTTACCTGTTCAATGGCCTTATCTGCTGCAATCTGTTCTGCCTTACGACGACTCTTGCCCTGGCCACTGACTTCTATTTCCATTTCATCTATCGTGCACCTTATGTGGAATACCTGAGCATGCGCCTGTCCGGTAATATCGATTACCTGATAATGCGGCAATGTGAGCCGACGTGACTGCAACAGTTCCTGTAATCGGGTTTTGGGGTCTTTCAAACTTTGCAGGTCGGTTGGCGAGGCCAGCCTGTCAGCATACAGACGTACGATCAAATTTCGGGCTGGCCCAAAACCACCATCACAATAGACGGAACCCAATAAACTTTCTACCGCATCCGCGAGAATAGAGGGTCGACGGAACCCCCCGCTTTTCAACTCACCCGAACCCAACTTCAAGACTTCACCCAGATTCAGACTATTCGCAATCACGGCCAGAGATTCTTTATTGACCAGATTCGCTCGCAGGCGACTCAGGTCACCTTCCTGCACATCGGGATAAGCCTTGAATAGCTCATCAGCAATAACGAAGTTCAAAATGCCGTCACCCAAAAATTCCAGGCGTTCATTATTGATCGACGCATAACTCCGATGTGTCAATGCCTCGTCTAACAATGAGGGATCAGTGAAAGAATATTCGAGTTTTTTCAGTAAGTTTTTGATGGCCGTAGACTGTGCCATGTTTATCACTCGATTAGCCTGTATATAAAGCCTTAACGTGTCGTAATTTTAACTTCATGTTTAAAATGGACGATATATTCAAGATTTCCGATCAAGGTCCCGCGCGGTTCATATTCGACAGTCACTATATTTACATTACGGCCCTTCGTCACCTTGATGTGAGATGGCGTTACGCTGTAAACACTGCTGATATTCAGACGTTTAAATACGGTATCCCTCAATTCTTTCTTCGTCATCTGCCCGACCTTTGGATCGTTGGGCAAATCTTCTAAAACTGACTTAACCGTTGAATCTGTCAGATACACAGGCACGACATTCATGGCTATTACTACCTGAGAC
>DROB01000214.1 GCA_011321985.1 Gammaproteobacteria bacterium
AAACCAATTTGTTCTTTCTTTAATTTTTTGTTGCTCTAACAGTATATTAGACAGAATGTCTAAATATAGACATTCTGTCTACACATAGACATAAATGTCCAGATGTAACTATAGATGTCTATATCTACACATTATTGTTTTATCAGTTTTTTGACCACCCTGTTTTTTAACCCCAGAGTTTTCATTGTCTCGTACTCCATTTCCCAGTATTTTTCCTCTGCCAGCCACTTTGCACCAGCTGTTTTTGCCTTTTCTCTTAATTCGGTTTCGTTGAAACCGATTCTAAGCCATACAAATACACCCTTTTTCTGGCTGAATAATGGTTTTTCATTCACTATCAGCTCGATGGTGGTGTAGCGTTTTCCAGCTTTTTTATTAATACGATACCTGACGCATACCAGCTTATCGCCATAGTGATCCAGGTAGTGTTTTGTGCCCATTTCGCCGGGCTGGAGCGTTCGGCTGACTTCCATGTTAACTCCTTGTTCCTTTACTAACGCCCTCATCATACTGCTATTCTCATAGCAGGTAAATATCGGCTCACTCCACATCCGACCAAACCGCAAATTCATTCCCACCAGGCTCTGTAAAATGAAATCGCCGCCCACCCGGAAACGAAAACACAGGCTTTACGATAACACCTCCCGCTTTTTCTATCTTGCCCTGAGTCGCAGCAATATCCTGACTATAAAATATAATCAGTGCAGCCCCGTTTTTTGTCGATGAGCACATATCTGCTTTGAAAAAACCACCATCGATACCCTGGTCTGAAAAGGCCGTATATTCCTGACCAAAGTCCTGGAACGACCATGCAAAAACCTGACTGAAAAAAGCTTTGGTAAGCGGTAAGTCTTTTGTGGGTAATTCGATGTAATTTATTTTTTCGTGTTTATTCATTTGTTATCCTTGAGATTTTGTCTACCAGAGCATTGATATCAAGCGTTTTTGTACTGTCTACAGTGATGACATTATCGGCTTCTTTTTGGTGCAGTGGAAGCCGGTTTTTAATCTGGTGTTCGAGTACGGCTATACCGGCATCGGAGATATCGTGTTTTCTGTTTATTATTCGCCGTCGCAGGATATCGTCAGGTGCTATTACATCCAGGATAAGATAAGTGGTATTCAGGTTCTCTGCCAGGCGTTGGAAGGGTTCGCGTTGTGTCTGTTTTAGAAAAGTGGCATCGACGATGACACTGAAACCGGCATTGATAATGGAGCGGGCCAGCTCGATCAATCGGGCATAGGTCTGTCGTGTCGATTCAGCCGAATAGAGTCCGCTATGCATTTTATCTTCAGCATGGTCTTCAGGAGCGGTGTTGAATAATCGTTTGCGTTCGACATCGGAACGGATACGGATGGCACCGATGGGGTCGAGTAACTGTTGTGATACGCTGCTCTTACCCGAAGCAGACAGACCATGCATGATGATAAGTCTGGTTTTTCCCCGTTGTGTGTAACGTTTTGCCAGTTTCAGGTAGGAGACAAAGGCTGTTTGTGTCAGTTCTCGCTCCTGTATGTTGATATGCTCCTGTTCGAGTCGAAGTGCACTGACTTTGGCGCGTACCATCGCCCGGTAGGCGAGATAAAAGGGCAGGACGGTCAGCCCCGGATAATTCCCCGTGATTTCGAGATAACGGTTTAACAGGTGGTTAGCCAGTTGATGCTGTTGTCGTGCCTGCAGGTCCATCACCAGAAAAGCCAGGTCACTGATCACATCGATCCAGCGTAGTTCAGCATTAAACTCGATGCAGTCAAAGGCCAGCGGATGTTCATTCAGCCACAACATATTACGCAGGTGCAAATCACCGTGACACTCACGGATAAAACCGTCACTTTTACGTTGCACGAAGGTGTCTCCCAGTTCCTCGAATAAAGTCTGGTTCCAGCCCTCGAGTTCGGCTAATACGGAAGCGTATGGTCGGGTGTCGATATGCAGCTTTATCTGGGTAAAATTTTCTTCGACGGGTTTGATAACAAATGACTTATCGCCATAACTTACTGCTTCATCGGCGATATCGATATGTTGATGGAAGTCAGCAATCATGTTGGCGATGGCATCCATATGTCGGGCATCAAGGCCATCGGCGGCCAGCATGTTATCGAGTTGGGCAGATTGCGGGAACTGTTTCATCTTTACCGCATAGTCGACTGTTTCGCCTTTACCTTCCATGACAGGGTTAGTGGTCGTGCCGGTGATGGTAACCACCTCGAGATAGATGTCGGGTGCGAGCCTTCGGTTCAGCCGCAGTTCATCCAGGCAGTAATGATGCCGTTTTTTCAGGGTGGAGAAATCGAGAAAACCAAAGTTGACGGGCTTTTTGATCTTGTAGGCAAAATCACCGGTGAGGATCACCCATGAGATATGTGTTTCGATGAGTTCGATGCGGTCAACCGGGTGGTTGAAACAGGCGGGTTT
>DROB01000215.1 GCA_011321985.1 Gammaproteobacteria bacterium
AATTATTTATTCAGCTTTTAACACTATGCAACCAATGCTAAACATCGCTGTACGCGCTGCGCGTGCTGCCGGGGATATCATCGTCCGCAACATGGATCGACTCGATCGCCTAAAAGTCGTCACCAAACAGAACAATGATTTTGTCAGCAATGTCGATCACATGGCGGAAGAGATCATTATCGCCACCATCAAAGATGCTTATCCCGATCACGGCATCCTCGCCGAAGAGAGTGGTACACAGTCAGAAGACTCAGAGTTTCAATGGATCATCGACCCGCTGGATGGCACCACAAACTACCTGCACGGTTTCCCGCAGTTTTCCGTATCTATCGCGCTGAAACACAAAAATCGCCTCGAAGTCGGTGTTATCTACGACCCTGTCGCCCAGGAATTCTTTACCGCTTCACGCGGTAACGGTGCCATGCTCAATGATAAAAAGATTCGCGTCACCAGCCACAAGGGCCTGAACAATGCCCTGCTCGGAACCGGTTTTCCCTACTACGACCAGAGTTACCTGGACACCTATCTGGAGACCATGAAGGCGCTGATGCAGAAAACCGCCGGGCTCAGACGACCGGGCTCAGCCGCACTCGACCTCGCCTGGCTCGCTGCCGGTCGTATCGATGGTTTCTGGGAATTCAATCTGAAAGCCTGGGATATAGCGGCCGGTGCCCTCATCGTCCGTGAGGCAGGCGGCATCGTCAGCGATTTTGAAAACAAGGACGGGTATCTTGAGAGTGGTGACATCATCGCGGCAGCACCGAAGGTTTTCCCCGAGATGATAAAAATCATTCAGCAGAAAGTGAATGCCAGCAATTATCTAAAACGCTAATTCACTCCCTGAACTACTGCCGGTATTATTCAAAACCTCTTTGCTCTCGAGTGTCAGCTATCGCCATTGGCGGACATACGGGAAAACAATTTTTTGCCGCGAAGGACGCGAACAGCGCGAAGAAAAGCTTCTATTGGCGTTTTTATCGCGTTCTTTGCGTCCTTCGCGGCAAACCTGTTTTTAACTCACTGTTTCTCCGCCCACTCAGCCTTCGTATAAGCCTTGATCGTCAATGCGTGGATCGCACCACTCTGGATATGTTCATTTACCAGCGCATAGACCATCTTCTGTTCTGCTACCATGGTCTTGCCTTCAAACTCATCTGAGACGACGATTGCGGTATACTTGCTACCGTCTGCCGTCACCGTGGCCTCACAATCACTGATACCTGCTTCGATAATGCCTTCTACTTCACTCGTTTCCATCTCACCCTCTAAAAATACTGAAAATCAAAATATGAAAAGGCTAATGGTACAACGTCGGCACACGTATGACACCCTACTAATGATGGGTAATAGCTGATGTTTGATCAGATCATCCTGCTGTGCCGCCCCGGTTTCGAAAAGGAATGTGCGGGCGAGATCATGGAACTGGCCAACCAGAAATTGTTCCCCGCTTATATCCAGACCAACGAACAATCCGGTTTTGTCTCACTGGTGAGCAGCAGCAATCTAAAAACAGACGAATTGATCACGGTGGTCGATTTTCATACGCTGACATTTACCCGCCAGTGGTTCGCCACCAGCAAGTCGGTTCTCACCTTGCCAGAGACCGACCGTTTACCCGATATACTACACATAACTAAAAACATCGGAAAGCTGTTCTACGATGTAGAGATGGATTACCCGGACACCAATGAAGGTAAGTCGTTGAGTAAATTCTGCAAACAGTTCAGACCTCATCTCATCACTGCACTAAAGAAACAACAGTTGCTATCGGCTCATGCCCGCTGGCGGCTACATCTTTTTTTCACCGACTCGCTGCACGTGAACATCGGCATCACACCAGTGGAAAACAGTGCTGTCGAGGTGATGGGTATACCGCGATTAAAGATGCCCCGCAATGCACCCAGCCGCTCGACACTGAAACTGGAAGAAGCTATCCACTGGTTTTTATCTATAGAACAACAGACACGATGGATTAAAAATGGCATGACTGTGGTCGATCTGGGTGCTGCACCCGGCGGCTGGACATGGCAGTTCGTACACCGCGGCTGCCTGGTTATCGCCATCGATAATGGCCCGATGCAGAAGGCACTGATGCAGACAGGCATGGTCGAACACCTGCAGACTGATGCATTCACTTATGTGCCAAAGAAAAAAGTCGACTGGTTAGTCTGTGATATGGCTGAGCGACCACTGCATGTCAGCCGGCTGATCGCTCGCTGGTTTACCGATGGACAGTGTAACAACGCCATATTCAATTTAAAGCTGCCGATGAAAAAACGTCTTGCCAGCGTGCATGAATGCATCACCCTGCTCCGCCGGCAACTGTCTGAGGCTAACATCAAATGTACTGTCATGGCTAAACAGCTCTACCATGACCGTGAAGAGATAACCGTATGTATATTGTGCCTATAGTCATCGATTTATCATTCGACAAGCCAGGGGACATTTGGTCAAATAAGCCCTCCTAACCGCAAAAGAAAAAACTATGCAAAGCAAAGCTCTCAAACCAGAAGAATACTTCATCGAAGATGAGCCCTTTTACCAGCCTGTCGGTGACGAGATCAAAATTTTTGAAGCAGCTTACAGACAGTCGCTACCGGTATTACTTAAGGGCCCGACCGGTTGTGGTAAAACGCGTTTTATGGAACATATGGCCTGGCGTTTAAAACGCCCCCTGATTACAGTTTCCTGCCACGATGATCTGACCGCATCCGATCTGGTTGGCCGTTTTTTGATCTCCGGTGGTGAAACCGTCTGGGTCGATGGTCCGTTAGCCCGTTCGGTGCGCAACGGAGCGATCTGCTATCTCGATGAGATCGTCGAAGCTCGTAAAGATACCACTGTTGTCATCCACCCGTTAGCTGATGATCGCCGTGTTCTGCCGATGGAAAAAGTCGGCGAGATTATCGAAGCCACACCAGAATTCTGTTTAGCCATCTCATACAATCCCGGTTACCAGAGCGTGATGAAAGACCTCAAACAGAGCACACGCCAGCGTTTCGTGGCACTGGAATTCGATTACCCCGACGCAGCCCTCGAAGCCGAGATCATCATCAGGGAGACCGGCATCGAAGCCGCAACGGCAAACCTGCTGGTCAAATTTGCCCACATGACACGCGACCTCAAAGGCAGCGGACTCGACGAAGGCGCATCAACACGTCTACTGGTACACGCAGCAAAACTTATCCATGAAGGCATCGCACCTGTCACTGCCTGTAGAACGGCGATTTCTCAAGCTCTCACCGATGATGCTGATATGATGGTCGCGATGCATGAATTATCTTCTTCATTATTTTAATACTCTAAAGTATGGCGCGCCCCGCACTCACCTCTGAAGAGATCATCGCGTCACTTGATGTTTATTTCGATGCTGAATTCACCTTTATCAAAAGCGAAGATGCAGCCGCACTCATCATCGATCAATCACGCAGTGTTCAGGATTTCATCCTGAATCTGTGCAAACGCGTTTCTGCAACCAACGAAGAGCTGGCATTTCAGTTCACCCTGAATGCCATCAGAGCACTGGAGGCCATGGACCAGCACATGGTCGAAGCCTGGGCGATGACCGCAACCGATAATTACGACCGTAAAGGCCTGGCACCCGCGATGACCGTAATCCGTAACCTGGAAAGTTACGTTCATACGGCTCACATCAACGCCTGTGGTGCCATCCTGGATGAAGAGATGTCTGTGCTGCTACCTTTCGTACAGGGACTATCCGGGCGT
>DROB01000216.1 GCA_011321985.1 Gammaproteobacteria bacterium
AGCAATAGCGGCTCTATCGAAGCATCTGCGCCACAACACAGTTTCTCATTACTGACCAGTAAACGATTTAATGAAAAATACAGCGGCAGCTTTGCCTACTACTTTGTTGAAAAATTCAAATGGACAGATTCACGTGGTGGCACTGATGATTACCAGATCCTGGATATGCGGTTATCCAGAAAATTCAATTTTAACAAGTTCAATGGCAGCCTGTCCGTGGTACTAAAAAACCTGCTCGATGATTACAGCGATTACCAGGACACTCCAAGCAATAGCACTGCGCCACTGGCAGTCAACAGCACACTTGCATATGTAGACCTAAGGTTAAATTTCTGATAATCAGTATCATCAAGATGAATAGCACAGAACAAGGAGTTCGACGATCCGCTAGAGCCGTAGCCAGGCTCATACGAATACTCCTGCTCCCGATATTATCTGCGACCTGTATTGCACATGCCGAAATAATGCATGAAAACGAAGAACATGAGTTTCTTATTTCTATAAGCTACTCGCAAGACAGTACGCTGCAGTCAAACATATCACACTCCCTGTCCAGGATATTATCAAGTCATCTACCTGACACCATCATCACGACGACAAATATCAGAGACAAAAAAAATACAGCTTCAAGTGAGGCAGACTTTCATATCTTCATCGGGAATACAGGCCGGGGCGATATAAAAGATCATCCACAACGAGAAAGAACGCTCTACATCGCCACAGACCCGGGGGCTTTCCGGTTAGATACAGATGCAGATAAAAAAAATGCTGTCCTGTACATGACCCAATCATACTGCATGCAGCTACACCTAATAAAACTGCTCAACGACCAGTGGCAGACTATTGGCTTTCTAAGTCGCGCCGGAAAAATTCACGATACTGGCACCATACAGCGATGCGCCTCGAAATACGGGCTAGAGATGTTTAAAACGAATAGCATGGGGGAAGGACATCTGACGGATGAGATCAAAAAAACACTCGACCACTCAGATGCTTTGCTGGCACTTCCAGACAAGGCTATTTATAACAGCAAAACGGTCAAGAACATTCTTCTCACCAGCTATCGATACAGAAAACCGGTTATCGCTTTTTCAAAAAATTTCGTCAGTGCCGGTGCTCTTGCCTCCATATACAGCAGCCCTGAGCAGATAGCAGAAACTGCGAGCGATATCATCATCCAGTACTTTAAAAATGGTCAGCAGTTTAGTGATAGCATCAACTACCCTCAGGATTTTGATATCAGCATAAACAGACAGGTCTTCAGGGCACTGCATCTGGTTATTCCTGACACCATCCGATTAAAAAAAATACTCTATAGTCGGAAAAAAAATAACGCCGGAGAAACACAATGAAAAAACTCGGCATAAGCAAACAGATCATAATCGTCTCCATATTACCGGCACTCGTCGTATCAGCGATACTATCCACACACTACATATGGAACCAGTTCGATTTCATCTTTCAATCATTGAACGACAGCGGAAAACTCATAGCAAAACAATTATCACCCGCGGCTGAATATGCGATATATTCCGGGAACATAGAAATCATAAAGCCACTGGTCGATACCATCATAAAAAATGATAACGTCCTGCAGATACAGATACTCGATAAATATGGTAATAAGATATTAAACACGGAAAAACCTGAAAAAAGACAAGAGGAACAAAACCCTGTCCTAAGAAAATTTTTCCCGGAAGAAAAAAAACTTGTGTTCACAGAACCTGTCTTTACAGCTCAGGTAGCAATAGATGATTATGAAAGAAGCCCTGCAGCTGCATCAGAAACAGATAGCAGTAACCAGATAGGAAGGGTAATAATCACACTGACCGACAGATACACTACCGAAGAACAGATAGGACAGGTAGCCAGTAGTGTCACCATCACTCTGCTCATCCTTCTCGTCACCACGCTCATCATCATCAAGATAAGCAACAACATCACACAACCGATAAAATCTCTCACACGCTCAGTGAGAAAAATCACCAACGGCGACCTGGATTCACACATAAGCATGGATTCAACAGGAGAGATAGGCGTATTAGAATCGTGCGTAAACCAGATGAAAAGCGAATTAAAAGATTCTCAGACCGATCTGGAAATCCAGCTCAATGTATATACCGAGGAACTACAACAGACGCTTGAAGAACTGGAGATAAGAAACGCAGAACTGGACATCACTCGCTCAAAAGCCATATACGCGAATAATGCTAAATCTGAATTCCTGGCTAATATGAGCCATGAGATCAGAACACCATTGAGTGGCATCATCGGGTTCACCGAACTACTCCAGGGTACAACTTTATCTGGACAACAGAAAGATTACGCCAGCACCATCCAGAAATCATCCAGGAACCTGCTCGAGATAATCAATGACATACTCGATTTATCCAAAATCGAATCTGGAAAAACCGAGATCACGACCAGCGAATTTAACCTTGTCGATATCATCGAAGATATCATCAACCTGCTCACCCCGGCTGCACTGGAAAAAAACGTTGAGTTATTTTACAGAATAGAGGGACATGTCCCTAACATCATCTACTCCGATCCTTTTCGCATACACCAAATACTCACCAACCTGATCGGTAACGCTATTAAATTTACGGACAAGGGTTATGTTTACCTGCAGATAACCTCGGGTGAGATCCACGATGCAGAATCCAGCATTAAATTTAGCGTATCAGATACTGGAATCGGCATGAGCAGTAGTGACAAGAAAAAACTGTTCAAAGCCTTTACCCAGGCTGATACCAGTATCACACGCCGCTTCGGTGGCACCGGTCTGGGCCTCGTAATCTCTCGCAAACTTACCCTGTTAATGCACGGCGAGATAGGTTTTGACAGCACGAAAGGAGAAGGCTCAACATTCTGGTTCAGCGTCCCCGTTACGCCGGTGACAGTCGAAGAGCCCGTATCCGAACTGGCAGGCAAAAAGATCGCCTTCGTCAGCAACCACTTTATTGCGAAACAGGCTTTCAATTCACTTTTTACCAATGCTCAATGCCTGATAAATAACTATCCTGTCGAGGCCCTGAGCAGACCTGAAGAGATAGAAAAAGGTAACGATATCATCATCGTATTCATCAGTAGTAAGGAGATCAGCAAGAACCTGTTGAAAACATCAGGTAAACCGAATTTCTCAAAACCCTCCATGCTGATCGCCAGCACACGCTCTCACAAAAGACTGAGAGACCTTCAGCAGCATATTTTTGATACCGCCGTATTCAGCTCGGAAAAGATCGAACGTATCAAGCAGAAGTTAATTAATTCTATCAACAGGAATGCACCTGAAACCAGGACCGACAATATCGATCAGAACACGATCGATGATCCTGACTGGTCAGCTATAAATGTCATGGTGGTCGATGACAACGAAGTCAACCTGAGGCTTGCCGAAATAATTTTACATAAACACAAAACACGTGTTACTACCGCTCGTTC
>DROB01000217.1 GCA_011321985.1 Gammaproteobacteria bacterium
AAGAAACTTGAAGGTAAATGTGAGATATTGTTTTCACCTGCACACGAACAGCTCGATGCGACGGTGCTGGCCGACTGGATACTGCGGGACCAGTTAAAGGTACGCTTTCAGTTGCAGTTACACAAATATTTGTGGGGGGATAAACCTGGTGTGTAAACCCCGTAGGAGCGGATTTTATTCCGCGATGTAGCCGTCATTTTAAAACATCAACACAGTATGGGGCAGCATTATGCCGGCAATTAGCCCTTCCTCAAAAGCGATCGTGCTGCTATCTGGTGGACTGGATTCTGCCACGGTCCTGGCTATCGCCAGCCAGCATTTTGATTGCCATGCTATCAGCTTCAGCTATGCGCAGCGCAGTCTATCTGAGCTCAATGCAGCAAAAAAACTGGCAGGGCACTTTTCGGCTAGCCACCAGCTCGTCAAGATTGATGCTGGAGCGATGGAAGGTTCTGCGTTAACCGACGAATCTGTCGATGTACCTGAATTTGATCCTGCTGAGCAGGGTATTCCGGTAACCTATGTGCCAGCCAGAAATACCCTGTTTCTGTCGTATGCGCTAGCCATAGCCGAAGTCAGGGCCGCTCAGGACATTTTTATCGGTGTCAATGCAGTCGATTATTCGGGTTATCCGGATTGTCGTCCGGCATTTATTCATGCTTATGAGGTGATGGCGAACCTGGCGACAAAAGCGGGTGTGGAGGGGAACAAACTATGTATTCATACACCGCTGATAGATATGAGTAAAGCCGATATCATACGTACGGGGAATGATCTGGGAGTGGATTATGCCGCGACCGTGTCCTGCTATCAGGCTAACGAGCAAGGTGAGGCCTGTGGCAGATGTGACTCATGCCAACTGCGGCGTAAAGGTTTTGAACAGGCAGGGGTGCCAGACCCAACGCGCTATTTTTAAGTGATAATATTGCAGGAAAATATTGTTTTTCAGCACAACTCCATGTATGATTCGCGCCTCCTGAATGAAGAATATCCAGGGTGTCGACTCGGACGGGTTTTTAATGCAGTAATATTGCGTTACCATGAGCTGATCAGGGAAATATTCAAAAATTTGGGCCGTTAGCTCAGTTGGTAGAGCACCGGACTTTTAATCCGATGGTCGAGCGTTCAAGTCGCTCACGGCCCACCATATTTACGAGAAGGTCAGCATTGTGCTGGCCTTTTTTTGTGGTTTTCCCTCTGTCTGATCTTGTTTTTAAGCATAAAAAAAGCCCTGAACAAGTTCAGGGCTTTTTCTGGAAAAGTCTATCTGAGAATCAGATATTATTTTCGCTGGCTAGGGCCATTGATCTCCAGACCATTACTCATGTAAGTCTCAAAGTATTCGAGTGCTTTGTACTCATCACTCTGTGCTTTGAATGGTTTGGCGCGGACCTGTTTGTTACAACCGCCGTAACGACGATGTATGGTACCCATGCCTGCCCATTTGTTACGATAGACAGGGAAACCTGATGGATGTCCTAAAGCGGGGCTTAGGATATCAGCACGGATCATGCTGCCTGAGTAGTAGTAGTGGCAATCAGCACAAGCCATATTCAACTGACCACGTTTTGCGTAGAAGTGTTTTTTACCACGATTGTAAGCAGCGATAGCACCTGCATCGTTAGGCACTTTTACGTTGATCTTATGGCCTCGAGATAAGGATGCGAGATAGGCACCGATTTCAGTGATAGCACCTTTTTTCCATTTCAGTGGTTTTTCGCCATTATCTGTACGGCACTTGTTGATAGCGCCTTCCAGTGTGACGATCTTACCGCTGTCAGTGTCAAAATAGGGATAATTTTGTTTTATCCCTTTTTTGTAGTTCGGAAAGCAATCAGCATAACCTTTGCCGTTAGCAAATTTTTTGCCGAACTTGTCTTTGCCGTTATCAATAGCAATTTCATATGAAGGAAATTCTTCAAATGCTTCCCATTGTTCACGTGCTGCAGCGTCTATTGCGTAGACACCATTTACAAAGTCACTCATTGGTACTTCAGGAAACTTCTTCGTGAAGTACGAGCGGAATGCTTTTAAGTCATCATCCGGTGTGGCTTGTGATGCAAACGGCGTTGCAGCGAGAAGCACGACCGATAATGCGGTAGCAATTTTTTTCATGTTTCACCTTTTTTAATTGTTATACCCAATTTCGGTAATCGAGCGAAGTGTGGTTCGCTTGATTATTTCATTGTGGCTTCGGTAGAGTCGCTCTTACCCGTGTTATCAACCCAGCTAATTTTTATTTTGTCACCTGATTTGGCACCAGAAAACGCAAAAGAAAGGAAAGGGTTTTTAGAGATAGTGCCATTCCACTGTGCATTCATCACGGTCTTGCCGCTGCTCTCGCAGACGACTTCCTGGATGAATCTGGCAGGGATTAACTTACCGGTTTTTTTATTTTTACGCAGCCCGGTCTCCATCGGGTGGCTGATCAGGCATTTTACCTTTGCCTCACCTTTTTTGACCTTAGCGCGTACTTTGATTGATGATTTAGCCATCTTAATTAACCTCTTGAATTATGCTTAACCGCCGCAACCACCGATGGTGACTTTGACGTTTTTGGAAGTGCTGTACAATTTACCACCGGCCTTTACGACAGCAGTAACATCGGATGTTTTACCCATTTTGATACGGGTGGAAACGAATCCTTTTGTATTGGCACCAAGGTTAAAAGTTGCAGCTAAAGGTACGCTGTTGTTCGCAACGACGATGCTGATTACTTCAGTGCCGGCAATCTTACTGGTCACTGTGATAGGAACAACGGCACCATTCTCGGCGATATCGGGTGCTTTTAGCTTGATGTCGCCACTTTTTGTTGTACTTGAGCTACCGAAGGTAGCTTCTAGCGCAGCATTGGCATCTTTGGCTTCAAAAGCAGCTTTTGGCCAGGCGGCTAATACCGCCTTTGGCGTTAATAATCCGGCACTTATCGCGATGCCGGTCGCACCAGCCGCAAAAGTACCTTTGAGTAATACTCTTCGATTTTGATTCATCTAGTCTTACCTTCTGACTTTATAGTGTATGGATGTATTTAGCTACCAGGTCAATTTCGCCATCAGACATCACAGCGTGAGGTCCAAAAGGAATCATGATGGTATTCGGGTTATTTTTGCGAGCATCGTAAATTTGAGCACGAAGTTTACCGTAATCAGGAAAACGTGCTTTCATGGCAACTAACGGTGGTCCGATATTACCTGCTAGCTTTCCGCCTTCGATCTGATGGCAGGCAAGGCAATTACCTTTCTTCCTGTTAAATGCTAATGCTTTACCTTTCTCAAGGTCAGCGGTTGTATCAGCGCTGGCAATTGTAGGTGCAAATCCAAGGCAGCCAACAAGGGCAGCGATAGACGCGGTTGTGGTTAGTATATGTGCGGTTAGCCGCATTCTTCTTTCCTCCTAATTCTAGTATGTAGGAATATATTCAAGATTGAATAGGGATATATAGCATACTCTCTAAGAGATAGAAGGCAAGGCTTTTTGACGAAAAAAACAAGCAGTTATACCGTATTTTTTCACTACCTGAACATGTGACAGAATATTAGATTTTACTAATTTTATAGTTAGCGCAGGAGAGTGCTGTGGTTAGTTGCCAGATGTTATTAAGGTTAATACCTGGTTACACTGCAGGTAACAATTAGGTGCACTCGTTCGAACTTGAACTGACAGTTGTTGTACGAAACTGAAAGACCGCTTCCGACGCAAAGCGGACATAAGGGTTTTAATAACATTTTGCCGCGAAGGACGCGAAAAGTGCAAAGAAAAACGTTAAAAAAAGTTTGTTTTTTGTAGGTTGGGCATAGCTCAACGTTGCGTCAGTGGAGCCAACAGGGTTTGTCGGGCTACGCCCTGCCTACAAAAAATAAATGCTTTTCTTCGCGCTTTTCGCGTCCTTCGCGGCAAAAAATTATTTTTTCGTATGTCCGCTTATGGCGGCGGTCTATCGCGCAAAGAGTGGTTTTGCTTATACAGGCAGTGTCCGTGCGCTCAGGTTTGAGCCGTTACAAATCAGGGTGGAGCCAGGCAAGGGCTGCCCTAGTGTTTTTTCACGACTTTTTTGAGCTCTTTCTTTTCTGCTTCTAATCGTTGTTTTGTCGATGGACTTAAATCTTTCTGGTTCAGGGCGTTGTCATATTGCTGGATAGCAAGCTCGATGTATCCCTGACGTGCATACTGGTTGCCCGTGGCTTCCAGTGCTGCACCGATCTGCCCATTTGCATAATAGGCTTTGGCAAGGGACTCATAGATGATACCGTAGTCATCTGTCTGCAACTGTTTCTTAAGTAAAACGATGCTCTTATCTGGCTGTTTATTATTATTTAATGCCTGTACGTAAGCCATGGTGACGGGCAGATAGCCCGGATATAATTTGGCCAGGTCGCCCAGGACCTGCAGTGCTTTTTTATCATCATTTTTGCTGGTGTAAGCTTCAGCCAGTGCCAGGCGAAGCCACGGGTGGGTATCGGTTTCTGTTCGTTCTGATAATATCTTGATAGCGGTATCGGCTTTCTGGGTCCGGATTGCAGCCAGTGCTTTCTGGTATTGCCCGATGAGGCCGTCACCCACGACTTTGTCATCGAGGTAATATTTGGGTTGCCTGCTCAACTGGATAATCAGTCGTGCTTTGGCAAACTGGAAGTCCAGATTATCTCTGGGGAGTTTTGCATCTTCTTTCTTGAGTCGGTTTTTGGCTTCTGCAACGCGGTTGGTGTTGAGTGGGTGTGTACGTAGGTATTCGATGCCTCCCTCCGGGCTCTGATCCAGTAAGATTTCAAAAAATTCGACCATACCATCCGGATTGATACCGGTATCAGCGAGTATACCGATACCGATACGATCAGCTTCGTACTCGTTGCTGCGGGTGAAGTTAATAGAAGATTGTGCCCCTCCTGCAATTCCGGTCAGTAGGACGGCCTGTCCGGCCTGTATATCTTGCGAGCCGATCAATATCGCCGCCAGCAGTGTGGCAAGGGTTAGTGCGGTAGAGTTGCCAGCGGTATCAAAGGCTCTGGCCAGGTGGCGTTGCGAGACGTGAGCAATCTCATGGGCCAGGACACCGGCTAACTGGCTCTCGTTCTCAGCTTCCAGGACCAGTTTTGTGTGGATGCCTATATAAGCAGCCGGGCCGGCAAAAGCGTTGATCGTCGGTGCTTTAATCATGAAGAAGTGGAACGTATTGCCAGCAGCATCCGAGTGCGAGGCCAGTCGTTGGCCGAGGCTGGTGAGATAATAATTAATCTGCAGGTCATCGACGAAAGGCAGGTTTGCACGCAGTGACCGATAAAAAGCCAGCCCTAGCTGTTGTTCGTCTTTACTGCTGAAATTGCCGAGTGTCGGGTCACCCAGATCCGGCAGACCAGCATAGGTGGCCGGTATCGACGTTATGAACAGGATGAAAGATAAAGTCAGGTTTACAGCGGTTTTGGTCATGGATGAAACGGTGGTTTTAATTGATGGGTGGCAGTCTATCAAAATAAGGGCGGTTAGCAGGTTTAATTAATGGAAGTAATCTTAGGTCGTGTAAACGGCAGAAAGTTGCCTGTGCAAACAAAGCTTCTGTCGTCTTTCTCATGATATTTTTATTTCACCCTTGCATTTACCTGAAACCCGGTGGCAGTAATGAAGGGAGGATAA
>DROB01000218.1 GCA_011321985.1 Gammaproteobacteria bacterium
TCACCTTTTAACTCGTCAAGAAAACGACGTTCGGCATCGACACGGATAACCTTAACACCCATATTTTCGGCGAAGGTCGCCATTACCTGGTCACCTTCGTGGTAACGCAGTAAACCGTTATCGACAAACACGCAGGTCAACTGATCACCGATGGCCTGATGCAGTAATGCAGCGACGACAGAAGAGTCAACACCACCGGACAGACCTAAGATGACTTCATCACTGCCGACCTGCTGACGTATCCGTTCTATATTATCCTGGATAATATTGCCTGCGTTCCAGTCAGAAGCACAGCCACAGATATCATGTACGAATCGTTCGATGATACGCTGACCCTGTTTGGTGTGGGTGACTTCAGGATGAAACTGCAGGCCATAATAATGGCGAGACTCATCGGCTATACCCGCAATCGGTGCGTTATCTGAGCTGGCGATACAGATAAACCCTTCTGGAAGTGCATCCACTTTATCTCCATGTGACATCCACACATCCAGTAAACCGAAACCTTCCTCGGTAACATGGTCTTCGATCTCTTTTAATAGTGCACTGTGATTGCGTGCCCGTACCTGGGCATAACCATACTCGCGGTGTGTCGATGCGGTGACCTTGCCACCGAGCTGTGATGCCATGGTCTGCATGCCATAACAGATGCCCAGTACCGGGATATTTGCTTCAAACACATATTGCGGTGCGACCAGGGTATCATCCGCATTCACCGATTCAGGGCCACCCGACAAAATAATTCCGTTGGGCCTGAAGGCTTTAATCTCATCCGTCGTCATACCGGTATGATGCACTTCACTATAAACACCGGCTTCACGAACACGACGCGCGATCAGTTGCGTGTACTGTGAACCAAAATCGATGATTAAGATGCGGTCTGAATGAATATCATGCATAGCAGTACTTGTTTAATTTAGGATTAATAATTCAAAAGCTTTTAACCACAGAGACACAGAGGGCACTGAGAAGAAATAAATATTTTCCTGGGTACCTCTATGTTCTCTGTGGTCCAATCTTTTCTAGGAAGACCGGTAATTTGGTGCTTCTTTGGTGATAGTCACATCATGCACGTGAGATTCAGACATGCCGGCACCTGAGATACGGACGAACTCGGATTTAGTGCGCATCTCCTCCAGATCTTTGCAACCAACATACCCCATGCTGGAACGCAGTCCACCCATCATCTGGTGCACGATGGTTCCCATAGGTCCTTTATAGGCGACACGGCCTTCGATACCTTCGGGCACTAATTTCTCGCTGCCCTCTGAGCTATCCTGAAAATAACGGTCGCTGGAACCCTGTTTCATCGCACCGATCGAGCCCATGCCGCGATAGGCTTTATAAGAACGTCCCTGATACAGGATGACATCACCCGGAGCTTCTTCTGTACCCGCCAGCATACCACCGACCATGATACAGTAGCCCCCTGCTGCTATCGCTTTTGCCATATCACCGGAATAACGGATGCCGCCATCTGCGATCAGTGGAACACCCGAACCTTCCAGCGCAGCCGCAACATTGGCTACTGCCGATATCTGAGGCACACCGACACCGGCAACGATACGCGTAGTACAGATCGAACCTGGACCGATACCGACCTTGACCCCGTCGGCACCCGCATCGACCAGGGCTTTTGCTGCTGCACCCGTCGCAATATTTCCACCGATGATCTGAACGCTGGAGTAATTTTTCTTCACCCAGCTAACGCGGTCTAAAACGGCCTGTGAATGGCCATGGGCGGTATCCACGACGATAACATCAACCCCGGCGTTCGCCAGCGCTTCGACACGCTCCTCAGTCCCATCACCCGTACCCACCGCCGCACCGACCAGTAAACGACCTTCGACATCTTTTGCCGCATTGGGGAAATCGGTGGATTTCTGTATATCTTTTACGGTGACCATGCCGCGTAACTGGAAATGATCGTTGACCACCAGTACACGCTCGATCCGATGTTCGTGGAGCAGTGCCAGAACTTCATTTTTCGAGGCACCCTCCTTAACGGTAACCAGCTTTTCTTTTGGTGTCATCACTTCGGTTACCGGTTTATCCAGCCCCGATTCGAAGCGTACATCGCGGCTGGTCACCAGACCGATCAGCTCATCACCTTTCACCACGGGCATACCGGAAATTTTATATCTCTCACGTAACGCCATAACATCGCGGATCGTCATATCGGGCGAAACGATGACCGGCTCGGTAATCACCCCGCTCTCATATTTTTTAACCGTATTGACTTCGGCTGCCTGTTGTTCAGGTGTCAGATTTTTATGAATGATGCCGAGCCCCCCTTCCTGAGCCAGGGCGATCGCAAGGCGTGATTCTGTAACGGTATCCATCGCAGCGGATAACAGGGGAATATTCAGTGAAATATTTCGGGTGACTTTTGTCTGCAGTGAGACATCTTTCGGCATCATTACCGAATGTGCAGGAACCAGTAAAACATCATCAAAGGTTAACGCTTCTTCGATTATTCGCATAACAATTCCTACCTGGATTTGAAAAGCGGCTCATTATAAGCCCAGGAGGCATTTGTAACAAGATTACATCGGCATATTAGTAGTAATTAATTATACAAAATCAGCATTTTGGAGTATAAATGGGCGTTTCAATCACAACCAAGTACACCAAGTGGAGATAA
>DROB01000219.1 GCA_011321985.1 Gammaproteobacteria bacterium
GCAGGATGGCATTATCTGCGATATCGATACTTCCCGTCGAATCACTCATCCTGTCGGAAGCCCCCTGATCCTGTAAATGTTGTAACGACAAGCTGAGGGTGTTGACCGGATTCAGTATCTCATGGCGCAACATCCCGGGCATGCTCTCAAGAAAACGGGTGTAATTATTTAATTTATCCAGTAATACAGAAAAACCACGGGATAATTCACCAAGTTCATCACGATGTCGATTATCACTCAGGTCGATGTTGCTGATAAAACGACCCGAGTCATCGATCAGTGCTGATGTCTGCACATTGAGTCGATTAATGCGGAAGGTTAACCATGAGCTAAAGGCCAGCAGACTGACAAAAACCAGGAGAGCCAGAGTGAGTGATGCAAACAATACCGCTAGCAGGGTATCACGTTGCTGCGACAGTATCTGGCTGTCACTATCGCTCACCAGTACCGCACCTACTACTCTATTATCTTTAAACACCGGATGTGCTGCGATAATTAAGGTCTTCTCTCCTTTGACTATCCGCCGTGTCTCGATCTTTCCTGATAACACTTTTTCCACCAGATCATCACTCACCTTGTCCGTGGACTGACAGAGTGAGCTTCCCTTTTCATCACCACCGATAACAGCACGTACACGACGATACTTATCAATGATGCAGATCTGTGAGGATGCTTCAGTAAAATTTTCGAACCTGGTATTGATTTCCCGCGAGCGAAACAATAATGGATTCAGTGTATCGGATTTTAACTTCCTGGTGGAAACGATGGTATCGGGATAACGTTCATTTTCACCGAACACACTGACCACACTGATGGACATGCGACGACGTTGCAACCACTTGATCGGTAAACGCAATTCGACATCATATCCAGCATCGGTTTCATGCCATACCCCGTAAACAGCATTTACATGATGACCATTCTTCCAGCTCTGCCAGTCATCGTTAACCTCATATACACTGACATTCCCCTGCCCTTCAGCCAGCAGTACCAGGCGCTGCACATGACCTTCCGGATCGATGTATTCCAGCCGTATGTGGTCGCTGGAATCCAGCGGGACATAACGCGGATTACGGTATATGATGTCGTCATCCTCTACTCGTATGTATGCATAGAGAAACTGAGCATCATCCAGCAGTAATAAAGAAAAAGCATCATTCTCTGCAGAACTGAGCCTGCCCTCAAACCCGTGCCAGTCTTCACCCAGAGTACTGTAACCATCGATATCTACATTTAGTCGTAGAGGATAGACATACAGTGCATCTTCATCCGTGTCGAATAGATCAGTATAACCTCTGACGACTGTAGCGATAGTAGAGGCGGTCATCGATTGCGTTTTCTCCTGCCCCTGCAGTAAAGATTGCTGTATCTCACCGATGAAATAATATCCCAGTACCGGCAACGCTATCAGAAAAACAGAACTGAATATGAACAATCTCGTGCGTAATTTCATTCACATGACCATTGATACCCGAAGCCGTAACGTGTCTGTATACAGCAGAACCCTGCATCAATATTTTTGAATTTTTTCCTTATGTGCAGAATATGAGTATTGATCGTATTATCTTCGACCACACCCTGTCGGGTCGCCCTGACAAGTTCATCCACGCTTATCGCTTCACCAGCTTCCAGTATCGCGGATAGTATCGAAAATTCGGTCGGTGTCAGTCTTATTTCTTCACCCTTCCAGAAACATTGCATGGATTTTTTATTTATCCGCAGATCAGATGTTTCTTTATCAGCCTCATCAGTATTTATATTCGATGTCCGTTGTTTGATATTGAAGAACGATTCGATACGAACGAGGAGAAATTCCATTGAAACCGGTTTTATCTGATAATCCCAGGCACCTAACTGCAAGCCATAGATCTTATCCAGCTCATCTCCACGACTGGTGAGAAAGATGACAGGCAACGATTTATCCCGCTCGTTCAGATAACGGCATACTTCATAACCACCACCTACATCGGCATTGAGTGCGATATCCAGTATTACAAGATCGGGCAATCGGACAGAAAAAGTATCAATAGCACTCTGTCGACAATCGAGTTCGATCACATTATATTGTTGTGCTCTCAAAGCTTCCGCATAATAATGCCGCTGCTGAGCATCGTCTTCAACGATGGCGATGGTCTGTTTCAATGAAAAACCTCAAATAAAAACCAGGGAACCACAGGGTGCCGTTCCTGTTCTGCGGGCTCTATACGAAACCCATATTCAATTATCTCCATTTTTTCTTCATATTTCATCCATCCGATAGCAAAGATTGGAGAGCTATCGACTGGTCTAATAATCACGTGGTAACACAGAAACACAGACTCATACCCGGAGATTAACCATGAAAAAAAACGTGATAAAAACGAGCTTTACTCTGGCTCTTTCCAGCATCATCCTTTCCAGCCCGATCCTGCCCGCAACCACATATGCCAGCGATCAGATTCCTGCTGACGATATTACCAGTAACCAGGAAACAACTGAAACCTATCTACTACCCGGCATCGGAGCCGGTGCTGCGACTGGCGCTGTTATTGCTGGCCCAGCAGGTCTGATCGTCGGCGGCCTCATCGGCGCATTTATTGGCTCAGTTCAGGAACCATCGGCCGAGTCAGATAACACAGCGACCGGTAACAGTACATTGACATCAAACAGTCACGATACGTTCAATGCATTTCAGCCCAGGAGCAAAGAAGAGATATTGCCCCGCATACAGGTCGCTCGTTCCGGCCCGGTCCATACCATTGCCGATACCACTGAACATGATGAACTCATCGATATCCTGACGACTGATCTAAGCCTGGATGTCTATTTCCGCTCTGGAAAAACCGACATCGAGCCATTCTATCCATCCCGTCTGGCAGCGGTTGCAAAGCTGTTAAAAAAGCTGGATCAACTGGAGTTACATCTTGATGGTTATGCCGACCGTAGAGGAAACCAGGCGCAAAATATCGCATTGGCTGACCAGCGTATAGAGAATGTCCGGCAGCAACTGATCCAGTCCGGTGTCGATAAAAACAGGATAATCAGTCGATCTTTCGGCGAAATGAAAATGGTCTCCACCGCCGGGGACCTCGAAGCTTATACTTTTGACCGAAAAGTCGTCATCCGCTTTGAACGTAGCAATATAGGATCAAAGCACGATATGGACAGAGCCCTGTCCGGTTTAAAACCTGAAAAGATCTCAGCAACAGAACCAGTCAATGTTCCTGTAGTTGCTGAAGCCGCCGCTCCTTTCTGATGGAATCCGATACTGCAATGAAGATCGCTACACTGAGTGGTGTCAACATGATCTCGATGAACGTTTTCAGTAAGACCTCAGGTTTCAGGATGACCAGTCATGCTCTGGAACGATCTCAGCAACGTTGCATCCCTCCTCTCATAATACATTGGTTATGTCAGTATGGTTCACGCAGGAGAAACAGTAATGGCACCATCCTGTGTTACTTCGACAGGAAGAGTCTGCGTCTTGTTTCCTCTGATGTCGGTAATATCGTCATCCGACGATTATCCGGTCTCTTCAATGCCTATTTGATCATAGCAGGGGATAATATCGTCACTGTGGGCCATCGTTACAGGCGGATAAAAAACTTTTAAGCTCGTCCCATGGTGGCGCATGACGGTGCGCCACCGCATGGAGAAGATAATGGATACCATGAATAATTTTTACTTTCGAAAAACAAACAGACTGAGTAAATATATCAAGGCACTGGATATCATCCAAAAGATATTATTCGTCATCAGCATCTATCTTGTTTTCGGACTTTTATTTCAGCACATATATACCAGTGATAACGGACCAGATAAAAAAATTATTGATCTATCTCAATCGCAACCTTGTGAAACTGATATTTATCAAAAAAAAATGTGATGCAAATTAATCACTTTGTTACGCGACTCTAGATCAGGGCCGCCGTGCCATCAAAGCACACTCCGAAGGGTTCGATGCGGGCAAGATCTGTGTCGACTACCATGAAGGTATCGCTCACGAGTTACCGGATATGCATGAAGTTGATCCGGGTTCATCGATCGATAATATCTGACCGGATGACCACCCGTATTACATCACTGTAATCAGTTACGCTGTATGGAGCAGGAGAAATCGCGCAACGTAACTGATACAAACCTCTCGGTTGTGTAGGGTAAACCATTACAAAATATTCCGGCATCTCATTTTCCTCAGATGAATGCAACCGATTCTCCATATTCTTTATTTAGCATACATTTATTGTTACTTGATTTATATCAAAGTATGTAAGAGGATGGCTCTATAGCATTTCCACACTTTATACAGTGAAAAGCTTCTGGCAATTGATGAATAATAATTCTAAAAAAAAATGGCTGTTTAGCAAGCGTCCATTCGGTGCCCCATTATCCAGTGCACTCCTTTTTATCGCCATCGGTATCATTCTCTGGGGTGGTTTCAACTGGTCACTCGAATTAACCAATACAGAAGAGTTCTGCATCTCATGCCATGAGATGCGTGACAACAGTTACATGGAATATAAAAAGTCTATACATTTCAATAATCCTAGCGGGGTACGGGCTACCTGCCCTGACTGCCATGTACCGCGTGACTGGATTCATAAAGTTGCCCGTAAGATAAAAGCCTCCAATGAGCTCATCCATCATTTTCTGGGTTCGATCGATAGTCGAGAAAAATTTCTTGAAAACCGTCATGAGCTGGCAAAACATGTCTGGAAAGTAATGAAAGAAACCGACTCCAGAGAATGCCGCAACTGCCACAGTGAAAAAGCCATGAAACTCAGTGGACAAAGAGAGATAGCCGCACAGTTACATGCCCAGGCAAGAGGCCAGAACAAAACCTGCATCGATTGCCATAAAGGCATCGCGCACAAATTACCTGAAGATTTTCTCGAAGAGGAACACGAACGTTTCGAGCAGGAAAAAGTACCCTGCTATCAATGCCATGAAGAGATGGCCCGACCTGAAACTGATGATGATTGGGA
>DROB01000220.1 GCA_011321985.1 Gammaproteobacteria bacterium
ATTATTAAACTATCTGCCTATCGTCGCAGGTGATCCTATCGATGATAACCAGGTTACGTTTGCGATCAGCGAGCTTTATAAGACGGGTTTTTTTGCAAACGTAAAAATGTTTCGAGATGACGATACCCTGGTAGTTCGCGTCGTCGAACGCCCCTCTATCGCGGAGGTAGAGTTTTCCGGTAATTCTGACATCGATGATGATGCTCTAAAGGAAGCACTGGTCGATATCGGTGTGACACGCGGACAGATTTATAATCGTTCTCTCCTCGAACAGTTAACACTTGAACTCGAGCGTGTGTATTTCAGCCAGGGAAAATATGGCGTAAAAATAGATACCGAAGTTACAGAGCTCGATCAGAATCGTGTCGATATCCAGATCAATATATCGGAAGGCAAGGTGGCACTGATCAAACATATCAATATCGTTGGTAATGATGTTTATAGTGACGATACTTTGCTGGGAGAACTCGAATCGGGTGTGCCTTCTGCCTGGTCGTTATTTTCTTCAGCAGATGATTATTCCAAACCAAAATTAAATGGTGATCTGGAGAAGATCAGGTCTTATTACCTCGATCGGGGGTACATAAAGTTTAAGATCGAATCGACACAGGTCTCTTTGACGGCGGATAAGCAGGATATTTATATTACTATCAATGTCACTGAGGGTGAACGATATAAAGTTTCATCAGCTGAGCTGACCGGTGAGCTGGTGGTCAATCGCCTGACGATGGAGTCACAGATCCTTACGAAAAAAGGCGAGTATTTCTCAAGGAGCCTGATGACGACGAGCAAGAAGCGGCTGGAAGGCCTGATGGGCCGGATCGGTTACGCCTTTTCAGATATAAAAATCACACCGGTCATCGATGAGGAGAAAAGAGAAGTCGCCTTGACCTACCACGCCATACCGGGCAATAAAGTTTATGTCCGTCGTATTAATATCTATGGTAACGATGGCACACAGGACATGGTATACCGACGTGAGATGCGTCTGATGGAAGGATCGATACTGGCCAGTAATCTGCTCGATCGTTCAAAGATCCGTATCCAGCGGCTGCCCTTTGTCGAGACGGTTGATATTACCACCGTGCCCGTACCTGGAACCGACAATCAGGTGGACCTTAAAGTGAAAGTTGAAGAAAAGCTGGCGGGCAGTTTTAATATCGGGGCGGGATTCTCGCAGACACAGGGACTGTTATTCAATGTAGGCCTGACACAGGAAAATTTATTCGGTACGGGTAAACGACTATCGCTGAACATCAATACCGATCGGGCGAACACGATATACAGTGCAGCTTACACTAATCCTTATTACACTCTCGATGGTATCAGCCGAACGGTCAGTGTTTCATTCCGCGACCGGAATGCTTCTCAGGAACTGGTCAATAACTTTCAGACCAATTCGGGTGATCTGAATATAAGCTATGGTATCCCGTTGTCCGAATTTAATACCCTGCGGCTGGGTTATGGTTTTAGTCATATAAAAATCATACCTTCCTCAGTCAACCCTTCTCAGGATGTGACAGATTTCCTCGCGGCGAACAATGATAAGACCAGCTTTAACAGCCTGACCCTGAATGCCAGTTTTTCGCATGACACCAGAAACCGTACCGTATTCGCAACACGTGGCTCGCAACAGATCATCGGCATGAATATGACAGCCCCGAGTAGTAACCTCGAATATTACAAGATAAGTTACATCACCAATAACTTTTTTAGTGTGACCCGCACCACGACGCTATTGTTACGTTCTAACCTGGCGTATGGCGATGGTTTTGGCGGCACGGATGATCTACCGTTCTTCGAACGTTATTTTGCCGGTGGTATCCGTACGGTCAGAGGGTATGAATCCAATTCATTAGGGCCACGTGATACCAATAAATTGCCGATTGGTGGTAATATGCGAGTCATCGGTGGTGCGGAATACATCTTTCCCATGCCATTTATCGAAAAACCACCCAGTTCTGTCCGTCTGAGTGCTTTTTTGGATATGGGTAATGTGTTCCTGGCGAACAAGCCCACCTTTGACTCGAACAAAGACGGCTTTCAGGTGGATCAGTTGAGGACCTCGTATGGTCTGTCACTGGTCTGGATCTCACCCATAGGCCCGTTACGTTTTAGTTATACCAAACCGATCAATGATAAACCGGGTGATGATTTACGCTCTTTCCAGTTTAGTATTGGTTCATCTTTCTAAGGAGAAAATTAAAGTGAAAAAATTAGTATTAAGTGTTTTATTGATAACCGGTCTCGCAGCATCTAATGTTGATGCTGGCAACCTGAAAGTGGGAGTCGTCAGTGTGGAACGAATACTGACAGAAGCCCCTCAGGTCGATGCTGTCAATACATCGATGCTGGAACGTTTCGGCCCGCAGCGTGATACCTTGCAGAGTATGGAAAAAGAGATCACCAAGATGCAGGAAAATTACAAACGTAATGAACTGGTGATGACAGAAGATAAATTAAACGCGCTAAAAAAAGACATCATAACCAAAATTCAGGGATTGAAGCAAAAAGAAGCATCGTTGCAGCAGGAAGTCGCTACCGTTAGGAATCAGGAACTGGCTGTCTTACAGCAACAGGTTAGAGGTATCATCGATGATATCGCTAAAAAAGGTAAATACAGTCTCATATTGAGTGAAGGTGTTGCTTTTGCTGATGACAAACTGGATATCACCAGTAAAGTGCTCGATAAGATGAAATCAGCATTTAAAAAGAAATAATACAGATGAGATAATGTGATCTCATTATCTTTGTATCACTGTTGTTATGGTATTCGAACTTTCTGAAATTGCGAAGCAGACGGGTTGTCGCCTCGAAGGGGAAGATTGTCTGATCGAAAATGTTGCAGACATTAATCACGCGGGTAGTGGCGATCTGTCATTCGTATATAACGCTAAATACCTCCATGACCTGCAGTCAACAGAAGCATCTGCAGTAATCATTAATGAAGCGTGGTTATCTGAATGCAATCGCCCGGCACTCGTTACAGATAACCCAAAACTGGCATTTGCAAGAGCAGCTCGATTGCTGCACCCATTGCTGGTGGCGAGCCCCGGTGTGTCTGATACAGCGGTCATCGCCGAGACAGCAGATATAGCTGAGTCGGTGGCAGTCGATCATAATGCAGTGATCAAACAGGGCGTGATCTTGGGAGAAGGGGTGCAGATAGGTGCCTGCTCTGTTATCGAAAAAAATGTGGAAATCGGCGAAAATACACTGATCTACCCTAATGTGACCATCGGGCATGGCATCAAAATAGGTAATAACTGCATCATCTACTCGGGAGCTGTAATCGGTACCGATGGATTTGGTTATGTTGCAGATGGTGATAGCTACGTGAAAGTCCCGCAGTTAGGCTCTGTTTTAATCGGGAACAACGTCGAAATCGGTGCTAATACAACCATCGATCGTGGTGCCCTGTTAGACACCGTCATCCATGATGATGTTAAGCTCGATAACCTGATTCAGGTTGCGCATAATGTCGAGATAGGCCGACATACTGCTATATCTGCATTTACCGGTATTTCCGGCTCATCAAAAATTGGTGAAAACTGTATAATCGGTGGTGGTGTCGGTTTTGTCGATAACATCGAAGTGGCCGACAATGTTATGATAACC
>DROB01000221.1 GCA_011321985.1 Gammaproteobacteria bacterium
CCTGCAGGGTTGCGATAAAAATATTTCCCTGGCGTTCAAAGATCTCATCTGCCTTTCTCTGTATTATTTTTTCATTACCGGCCATTTCAGAACCTAATGAAGCAAAAGGGCAGCCACAAACACGCCCATACTTATCGTAGGCCTGTTTCTGTTTTTTATAGACAAAATCGGCCAGTCGATCAAAACGTTTTATCGGAGGCACGTCGTTGGCAAATACCTGGTTCAGCTCCGACTCAAAACTCTGATACGATGCTTCCATTGCGGCAACGGCCAGCTCGGCTTTTGATGAGAAATAGTAGTAAAAACTGCCCTTGTTTACCCCGCAAGTGATGCAGATATCATCGACACTCACTGAGCCGTAGCTACTCTTCCAGATCAGTTCACTCGCAGTTTCTACCAGCCTCGATTTAACATTGGTGGGTGAGCGTCCCATAGACAGGCCTGTGCGATGGTGGATTGTCTATAATAATATATTTTACTGAATAGTCAAATATGTCGCCAGGAGCCATCTTGGACCATTGCTCAGTCGATGGTGACGCTGTGCTCTGATGACGTAAAAATCATCAATAGATGGTATCCATCATGTCAGTGGGAGCCGGGCGAACCAGAGTGCGAAATCGTCCCAGATAGTGCTTCTGCTCCAGTACAGAGTGAGCCATTGAAAAAATATGAAAACCAGTAGCATTATCGGAAAGACTTCCCGTCCTGTTTTTTGATTTCGTTCACTGATGATAAAAATAACGATGATTAGATCGGTAATTGAAAAAGTGAATACCTGGTAACTGAAGGGCAAGGTCGGTATGTCGAGGGGTATACGTGCGACTACCGGGTCAATCATGGTCAGTGAGGTGGATATCATATAACGAGCATGGTGAGCTGGCGATTTTCGATAGATGATGGCTAAACTGTATGCGATTATGAAAATTGCCAGCAATGAGAACTGTAAAAACAAGATATAAAGTCGAGAGTAGGTGATACCAAAATCATATACTGTGATCTGGCTGTGGGCTAACAGCACGAGTGAGATGATAATGGCAGGGAATACGCCATAGGAGAACTTGCCAATCAGTCGGTGTAAAGACCGTTTTTTGTATCGGATTAAAAAGGCTTGCGTAATAAGCATGCCGATCCAGATCGCCATCGTTATCGCATGAAAATGTCTATAGTGATTGGTTTCGCTGAATAGCCTTGAAAAATAGCTATCCCAAAAGCCGATTAAGGCAAGAATCAGAAGAGCGATAAAATAATAACCGCTTTTATTGATCAGAGGGTCCTTAAACACTGCTGTTAACCCTGTTTGGATACTAAAGACTGGTCTGTAGAGTATGTTACTGTTTCCCGTGATCGGATGAATATCTTTTGCTTTTTCAAAGTAGTCCTTGTCGTGATGAAAGTGTTTCGGTATTTTTAAACATCGGGTCGATGCCGTAAGGTTTAACCCTCGGTCATGAGAGTGTGGGATGGCTGACAGGTTCCATAGTGGTTGCAGTAATAGTTCTTATATCGGATGAATGGCTCTCTGTGGGATTGAGCTAGCAGAGGTCGCCCTGTTTAAACAGGGCGACCCGTTTGTCATACATGTCTCTCACCGTTGAAGGGGTAGCGATGAGACCTGGCATGTATTAATGCAACATCTGCGAAAAAGCGTTTTCCAGGTTATGGGGGTGTTCCAGAAATACGTTATACATCTGTTCGGCAAAATCATCGGGGAGCACATCGTTTGTACCTTCGCCCAGAGCAATGAAGGTTCTTATCGCTACCTGTTCAGGTTTTGCTTTTTCCATTTCGAAACCCTCTGCCATCCTGGTATCGATGGGGCCGGGGTAAACGCCAACGACCTGTATATTTGTGTCGGCCAGTTCCGCTCGCAGGCCCTGTGTATAGGAATGCATTGCCGCTTTGGTGGCGGAGTAGGGACCTAATGCAGGGAAGTTACTGATGCCAGCAATCGATGATAGATTGATAATGGCGGCTTCACTGGAACGTTTGAGCTGGGGTAATAATGCCAGTGTGATCTGCATCGGGCCAAAGAGGTTGGTCTCCATTTCCAGACGTGAAATCTCGACCGCGTTGTCGGACGTGGAGTTACAGGCATTAGCAATTCCGGCATTATTGACCAGAATGTCCAGTGCTGAAATTTTTTCAGGCAGTGCCTGTATGTGTCCGGTATCGGTTACGTCCAGCAATACCGGCTCAATAATATCGGGAGCAAGCGCAATGACCGGTTTGAGATTGTCCAGATCGCGGGCGGCAGCGTAGATTTTTCTGGCACCCTGCTCGAGTAAAACTTTGACAAAAGCTTCACCGATACCTCGGTTGGCACCGGTAACCAGTGCGATTTTATCTTTAACGTTTAATGTTCCCATGGGTATGTCCTTTCGTTGTGATTAGTCTTGCCTGTATTATATTTATAATTAAAGCTATGATAATCCCTTGAATATGTATATTATTTATACGTATCATAAATAAATAGAGGTGAGAGGGGAGGTAATATAGTGGACAACAGACACTTACTCAGCTGCATGCAGGTGTTTGTCTCGGTCGCGGACAGCGGCAGTTTTTCAGAGGGTGCGCGCCGTCTGAGCATCTCGCAACCCTCGGTGTCACGGCAGGTGAATGCTCTGGAAGTGCATCTGGGTGTTCGCTTGTTGCAACGTACCACGCGGCGGCTTAGCCTGACGGAGGCTGGTCGTGTGTATTGTGAAAAAGCCAGACAGATCCTGCGAGATGTAGATGAGGCGGGCCAGTCTATCTCCGGCTTCAAAGAGACCGCCTCGGGTGTATTAAAGATCGGTGCGCCATTATTATGGATAGACCTGAAAATCACGCCTTATCTGTCGGAGTTTATGGAGCAGTACCCTGAAATCGGACTGGATATCCAGTGTACCGATGTCATGCAGGATGTGGTCGATGAGGGGCTCGATCTGGTCATCCGTGTCGGGCATTTGATCGACAGCAGTTATGTTGCTGTTACATTGGCGCGGATCCGCATGGTCTTATGTGCCTCTCCGGCATATCTGGAATCTCATGGTGCACCTCGGTCACCGGGTGATTTGCTCGATCATAATTGTATCGTCTATGACGGTCATGATGAATGGGAGTTCAGCCATGTTTGCCAGAAACAGAAAGACCAGATACAACGGGTACATGTGGCCGGGAATATTAATACCAACATGGTTACCGTTATGCTTACGGCACTCGAGCAGGATATATGTATCTCATTGCTGCCTGATTTAATGATCAAGGAGCAGTTACAAGAGGGTACATTGGTAGATGTTATGCCTGCCTATGATATAAATATTAAAAATCTGGTGGTGGACAGGGTGTTCGCTCTGTACTCAAATCGCAAACACCTGCCCGCTAAAACAAGGGCGTTTATCGATTTTTATCGTGACAAATTCAGCCGGACAAACGGGGATGAGATCCTCCCTGCTTAATCAGAGTTCCCTCGGCCTGGCTGTGCTGTTCTTTTAAAGGAAAGACCAAAATGTATGCTGTTATTTTTAGAGCTGAAATTAATAAGGTGGATTCTCGCTATTCCGAGATGGCGGTACGGATGAGAGAGTTGGCGATCAAACAATATGGCTGCACCCAATTTACCTCGGTTACGGAAGGTGCGCAGGAGATAGCCGTCTCATATTGGCCGACACTGGAGCATATAGAGAAATGGAAAAAAGATGCTGAGCACCTGGTCGCTCAGGAGTTGGGGCGGTCGATATGGTATCGGTCATATAATGTACAGGTCGTGAAGGTCATGCGTGAATATAGTCATACCGAGTGAGATAAGGATGATGATAAACCGGAGGGGGCTGCTTTTACGACGGTGCCGAGCTTGAAGTTACTACAAAATCTTTCTAGCCACCTC
>DROB01000222.1 GCA_011321985.1 Gammaproteobacteria bacterium
ATATCAGTGGCAACCGTTGAGCGACACCACCGATTCAAAAAAACTTTTTAAAAAGATTTCATCAGTCTTATTTAATGATGAACTCAAATTGTTACAGATAAAATAACTGGAAAGCATGCAGTAAATAAAAAAATAACCGGGAATAATACTATGGTCGAATCTTATACACGCTGGATAGTACGCTGGAAATACCTCGTCGTACTCGTTACCCTTGCATTGACCTTTGCTGCCACGTACGGTGGAAAATTTTTAGATTTCAGCAACGACTACCGGATGTTCTTCGGTGAAGATAATCCGCAGTTGCTCGCATTTGAAAAAATGCAGCGAACATTTAACAAAAATGACAATATCTTATTTGTCATCACGCCAAAATCCGGCAAAGTCTTTAGCCCGGACACACTCACTGCTGTAAAAGATATCACCAAAGAAAGCTGGCAGATACCCTTCTCCTCCCGGGTCGATTCGATAACCAACTATCAACACACCAAAGCAGAAGGTGATGACCTTATCGTCGATGATCTCGTCATCGACCCGGGGGCATTATCCAGCGAGGACCTGATCTCGATACAGTCCATAGCGATCAATGAACCCATGCTGGTACACCGGCTGGTGTCACCCGATAGTAAATTTACTGGTGTCAATGTCACCATACAACTCCCTGGCAAGAAACTGGATGAAGTCCCCACCGCCATCGCATATGCCCGGGATATAAAAACACGTATGCTGGAAAAATACCCCGACATCGAGATTCGTCTGGTCGGTATGGCCGCCTTGAATAACGCCTTCCCTGAGGCCAGCAAAAATGATGTCATGCAACTGTATCCTCTAGCACTGGCTTTCATCATACTTACCCTGCTGATATTACTGCGCGCTATCAGTGGTACCGTCGCGACATTTGTCATGATCATCCTGTCCATCATGACGGCGATGGGGCTGGCTGGCTGGTCAGGGATCCTGCTATCACCACCAGTCATGTCTGCTCCCATCATGATCCTGACCATGGCTATCGCCGATGCTGTCCATCTACTGGTAACCATGCGGCATGAGCTTGCCACCGGGCGGGACAAAGACAGTGCGATCATCGAAAGTATGCGTATCAATTTTCGCCCTATCCTGGTCACCTCACTGACCACTGTGCTGGGCTTTTTAAGCTTGAACTTCAGTGACGCGCCCCCTTTTCATGACCTCGGCAATATTGCGGCCATGGGGGTCACAGCCGCCTTCATCTTCTCTATCACCTTCCTGCCAGCCATGGTCAGCATCTTGCCCGCCAGTGGCAGACATGAGGTAGCAGGAAAACAGATGATGGTAAGATTCGGCGAATTCGTCATCGCCAGGCAAAAGCCCTTATTGATAGGGAATGTACTGCTCATGATCATCCTGGCCTCTCTGGTACCACTGAATGAGCTCAATGATAATTTCATCGAGTACTTCGATGAAGACATCGAGTTCCGACGTGATTCGGATTACGCTTCTGAAAACCTGACCGGTGTATATTATATTGACTATGCCCTGGGCACAGAGCAATCCGGTGGCATAAGTGATCCAGAATACCTGCGAAACGTGGCTAAATTTTCACAGTTCCTGCGCTCACAACCAAATGTCATACATGTACAGACGATCTCAGATACCTTCAAGCGTCTGAATAAAAATATGCACGGAGATGACCCTTCATGGCAACGGTTACCGGAAGAACGTAATCAGGCCGCTCAATATCTGTTGCTGTACGAGATGTCACTGCCCTACGGACTGGACCTGAACAACCAGATTGATATCGATAAATCAGCGACCAAGATCGCGGTCACCCTAAAAACATTGACCTCGAACGAGGTGATCGCTTTTGATGATACCGCCATGAAATGGTTACAGGAAAATACGCCTTCTATAAAACCTTATAGCAGTGGCCCGACCATCATGTTTGCACATCTGGGAAAACGTAACATCAACAGTATGCTAGCCGGAACCAGTATCGCACTCATATTTATTTCCGCCATCCTGATAATCTTCCTGACCTCGTTCAAATACGGTTTTATCAGTCTGCTACCTAACCTGACTCCGGCACTGGCTGCTTTTGGTATCTGGGGTATCTTCGTAGGCCAGGTCGGCATTGGTCTATCTATCGTCACCGGTATGACACTGGGTATCGTGGTCGATGATACCGTGCATTTCCTGAGCAAATACCTGCGAGCACGAAGAGAAAAAGGACTGGATGCCGAAGAAGCCGTGCGATATGCGTTCAATAATGTGGGTATCGCTTTGCTGGTCACCTCTCTGGTACTGGTGGCCGGTTTTATGGTCATAGCACAATCCCATTTCTATCTGAATTCAAGCATGGGTTTACTGACCAGTGTCGTCATCATACTTGCGCTGATTATTGATCTGACATTTTTACCCCCATTATTGATGAAATTTGCTGGCAACACCCAGGGAGAGAAACAATGAATCACACACGACAGACACTCATACTCACAGCGGCACTCTCTTTTCTGGCTGTCCTCTCTCTACCGGTAAATGCTGATACTGCAGAAGAGAAAGGACTGGCTATCGCCGTCGAAGCTGACAGGAGGGATACCGGTTTTACCGACTCCACTGCTGATATGGTCATGGAACTCCGCAATCGACAGGGTGACCTGAGCACGCGTACCATCCACATCAAGACGCTGGAAGTCACCGGTGATGGTGATAAATCCATGTCTATATTCGATACTCCGTCCGATGTGAAAGGAACCGCCTTCCTGACCTACTCTCATGCTCTCGATGCAGATGAGCAATGGATGTACCTGCCTGCCCTGAAACGCGTAAAACGGATTAACTCCAAGAACAAATCTGGTCCCTTCATGGGCAGCGAGTTTGCGTATGAAGATTTAGCCTCACAGGAAATCGAGAAATACACATATAGGTATCTACGTGACGAAACCATCAAAACCAGTGATTTTCCTGACGGAGTCGATTGCTTTGTTGTCGAGCGTTTTCCACAATATGCACATTCAGGTTATACACGACAGATAGCATGGGTGAACAAGGACCGATATGTCGCCGAAAAAATCGAGTTCTACGACAGAAAAAATGATCTGTTAAAAACACTGACCAATAAGGATCAACAACAATATCTCGGTCAATACTGGCGGCCGAACGAAATGTTTATGGAGAATCATCAGACCGGTAAAAGTACGACCCTGCGCTGGAAAAACTATAAATTTAAATCCGGTTTGAGCGATAAAGATTTTAGTCGTAATAGTCTCAAACGAGCTCGCTGAACGAATAATGAACAGTGAATAATATCCGTACTGGCTTAGCTATCACCTGTTTACTCAGCAATACTCTGATACCCGGTATCGTATACGGTGGTGAATTCTCAGGTTATATCGGTGCCCAGACACGTAATTTTTTTGAAGATGCTCTGAGTCCTGAACAACATGACAACTCTCTGTCTATCGTCACAGAACCCGAGTTTTTTCATGAATGGGACAACGCCGATCAGAATATCGAAATAAAACTGTTCTACCGAGCTGACCAGTATGACAAACAACGTACTCATGCTGATATCCGAGAGCTCTCCTGGACCAGAGTATATGAAGACTGGGAGATACGCGCAGGCATAAGCAAGGTTTTCTGGGGTGTCGCTGAAACACAACACCTGGTCGACATCATCAACCAGACAGACCAGGTAGAAAATGTCGATGGCGAAGATAAACTCGGCCAGCCGATGATCAAACTGAGCACCGAGCGTGACTGGGGCGCGATAGATCTGTTCATCCTGCCCGGATTTCGTGAACGCACTTTTCCCGGCAACGAAGGGAGACCCCGTCCTCAGGTCATCATCGATACAGGTCGTGATGCCATCTATGATTCCAGCGCCGAAGAGAAACACATCGACTTCGCTGCCCGATATTCCCACTATATCGGTGAATGGGAGTTTGGCCTGTCACTGTTCTCGGGTACAGGACGTGATCCGACAGACTTCCGTCCAGTGGCTACCAATGCTTCTGGTACAGCTATCGTCGTTCCCGTTTACTCATTGATCAACCAGCTCGGCCTGGATGGACAGGCTTTTTTCGGTGACTGGACCTGGAAGCTGGAAACGGCCTATATCGAAGTCAGGACCGGTGCAAAAAAAGGCACTTCCAGTCTTAAGACAGAAGGTGGTTTTGAATATACTCTGGTCGGAATCGCAGACTCACAGATGGACCTGGGCTTCGTCGTCGAATATCACTACAGTGACAACCAGATCACCGACACTATTTTTGATAACGACCTGTCTACTGCACTGCGGTTTGTACTGAACGATGCACAATCCACGGAGATACTGGCGGGTATCACCACCGATGTAGATACGCAGACTATCGGTAGCTTCATCGAAGCTTCCCGCCGACTGGGAGATAGCTGGACACTGGAAGCACAGCTAAGAACGTTTCATGGCACAAAAAAAGGTCGCCCACTGTATGGCTTCAGATCAGACAACTTCGCGCAGATCGATCTGAATTTTCATTTTTAACATCAGGGTACCTCTATCAATCAGGATAAACACATTGCCTGTAATTCAGTATAATATCGAGGGATACAGACCACCTCTGATTGAGTATCAGTTAAACGAACATGAAATCGATCCGGTTTTATCTGATCACCACCATTCTGGCAGCGATGACATTACTCATTTTTCTGTCTGCCCTGCATGGCTACAATAAAAGCACAAAAGAAGCCAA
>DROB01000223.1 GCA_011321985.1 Gammaproteobacteria bacterium
CATGGTCCGCTCGCTGGTCGGCCATCCCAGGATCATGCTCTTTGATGATGCTAATGCAAACTTTGATATCAAGAATGATGTACGGCTACATAATGTCATCGAAAAATTCAAAAAAGAAAAGACCCTGGTCATCGTTTCTCATCGCCCGTCCTTCCTCGCTCTATGTGACCGTCATTTCAGGATAAGCAACAAGCACCTCGTTGAGATAACAGGTATCGATCACGATTCAAGCAATGATATACGCACTGCCAGCATATAGGTCAAATCATGAATGTCACTCAGTTTATTTCACCAGATAATGCCAGGCCCGGAATAAGGAAGTCCGGCCTACCTTTCTCAGAACGCCTTGCTGATGCTCTGCGCAATGATTCATTAAATGATTTCCATGACGATTCACCCTATGCTGCCTGTATTATCCCATTATTAAAAGAGCTGGGCTGGCATAACTATGCCCGAGAATTACTGGAGGCTTTGCCGCATTTTTCAGAACATCTCGACCTGGTCGATCTTCGAAATATACTCGTCACGTTAGGCTATGACAGTACACCAAAAAAAATCCAGGTAAAGTCTATTAAGAGCGAATTATATCCCTGTATTTTTATTTCAGATAATAACGACATCCATGTCCTGCTGAGCAGGGAAAAAGAAAAGATAAACAGTTTTAATGCGGACACGGGAAATTACGAGATCATCACCCCTGATGAGACCACAGGTACTGCTTACGTCTTCACTGATACGCACCCGAGCCATGGGATAGTAACGAATGACTCTGGTGATGCCTGGTTCTATCGTTTGTTAAAGCGATTCAAGTCTCTGGTCTTTCACCTGTTGGCCATGACATTTCTTATCAATTTTGTTGCTCTGACTATCCCATTATTCATAATGGTGATCTACGACAAGGTCATCGGTGCGAAGTCAATCGAAACATTACCTTATATTATCAGCGGTGTCGCTACACTACTCGTCGCCGATCTGGTATTGCGCTACCTGCGTGCACAGTTACTGGGAACCGTTGCGGGCCGGATAGACTATCTTATCGGTACCGAAACATTCCGACAGCTTATTTTTCTACCACCGGTTTTTACCGAACGATCGACTGTTGCCGCGCAACTCTCCCGTTTGAAACAATTTGATTCAGTGAGGGATTTTTTTACTGGTCCTAATGCAGCAATGACACTGGAGATACCTTTTGCCATTCTCTTCATCAGCGTCATAGCTATACTGGCAGGCTGGTTAGCTATCATACCTGTAGCAGTCGTTTTTGCTTATATCATCTTTGGTCTTTTCTGGTTACCACACACCAGCTCAAAAGTGATGCAGTCCGGGATCTCAAAAACGAATAAGCAACGGATGCTGATGCAGAGCATGGACGGACGCAAAGAGATAAAAGCCATCGGTGGTGAATCTGTCTGGTGGGAACGTTTCAGAGAGACTTCGGGTGATGCTGTTATGGCAAGCTATGAGACTTTTATCGCCAGCAGTGTCCTGAACAGCGTATCACAATCACTGATGACGATCGCCGGAGCGACAACCATCGGTTTTGGCACGCTGATGGTCATTAATGGCGACATGACCATCGGTGCATTAATAGCAACGATGGCATTGGTCTGGCGAGTCCTGACTCCCCTACAGGGAGCATTCTTATCTTTTTTCAAATTTCAGCAACTAAATAAATCCATCACTCAGATAAACCAGCTGATGCGGATGCAGGTCGAGCAACACTCAGGGCAATCCAGCCTGCTATTATCCCAGCTAGATGGTCACATCAAGGTGGATCGAGTCAGTTTCCGTTACGGACCTGAGAGTGACCCGGCGCTACTCGGTGTAAGCTTCGAAGCCAAACCCGGTGAGATGATAGCTATCTGTGGAAATACCGGGGCCGGAAAATCTACCCTGGTAAAACTGATCGCAGGCATGTATCGACCTCAGGCCGGGTCTTTTTCGATCGATGACCTTGATATCCGGCAACTAAATGCAATGGACCTGCGCCGTGCTATCTCATACGTACCACAGGTTACCACCATGTTCCATGGCACCATCGCACAGAACATGCGACTGAATAATATCCTCGCCACGGACCAGGACCTGCATCGTGCTGCAGAAGAAGCCGGCGTGCTCGATGACATACTCTCTCTACCGGAAGGTTTTGATACACGTATCGGAGATAATACCGAAGACCATTTCCCTCCCGGATTTCTCAGAGCATTATCTATGGCACGTGCTTTTGTTAATCCTGCACAGATAGTATTACTTGATGAACCTGGTGCATCTCTAGACGATGAGAGTGATCAACGTTTAATAGAGCAGCTTAAAAAGCTCAAGGGTAAACACACCATCATTATGGTGAGCCATCGCCCATCTCACATCCGTATAGCCGACAAGGCAGTCCTGATGGAACAGGGTATGGTGAAATTTACAGGTGATACCGACACCGTTATCAACATAATGCTGGAGAAAATATCGTGAAAGAAAATAACATCGTTTTTGCAGCCAATACCACAGCAGGTCTGCCACGCGCACGTGCACATTATCTGAATCAGGCGATACAACTGGAAGAGACCACTCCCGTTGGTATCATTAACATCGCGATAATATTCAGTGGCATGCTCTTCATCGCACTGGTTCTCTGGGCACATCTTACACAGATAAAGGAGGTTGCTACCACACGCGGTGAAGTAATACCTGCCGATCTTATCCATAACGTGCAACACCTCGAAGGTGGTATCGTCAGTGAGATACTGGTGCGGAACGGTGACCTTGTCAATAAAGGCGACACGCTATTACGATTTGCACCACCTGCCACCATGTCCGATCTGGAACAGATGTTGATCCGTCATGCATCCCTGCTATTACAACAGGAACGGTTGCAGGCACTTATTGAAAAACGTAAACCTGATTTTGGAAATACCGCAAAAAACTACCCCGAGTTAGCGGAACACCAGAGAACCATTTATCAGGCTCAATTAAACAGCCAGCAACAGAAGATAGCGGTTATTGATCAACAGATCGAGCAAAAAAAGTCTGAAAAACAACGTTCGCTCAATCAGAAAAATATCATGAAAGAAGAAGTTTCTCTACTGGAAGAACAAGTTTCCATTCGCAAACGTTTAAATAAGACCGGTGTCGTTGCACGTGACGAGCTATTGACAACACAGATTCAGTTGTCAGAGAACATGCGAGAATACCAGCAGTTCCAGGATGACTTCAATGTCGCTAAAACAACCTTATCCGAAGTCAGGCAACGCCGCAAAGATATCGAATTTCAGTTCATCAAGGATATCCATATAGAATCCGGGCAGATAACGAATGAACTAGCCGAGGTAGAACAGACGTTGATTCGTTTGAACGACAGGGCCGAACGCCTGAATGTCGTTGCACCTGTAACAGGCATAGTACAGGCTCTCGCCATCAACAGCATCAATGCCGTTGCCGAGCCGGGTAAGATAATACTTCGTCTTGTTCCTATGGATGATGAGCTGATCGTAGAAGCACGTATCCTCCCTAAAGATATAGGTCATGTCCATATCGGCCAGAGTGCTGATGTCAAAGTCGACAGTTATGATTCATCACGTTTTGGCAGTATCGATGGCAAAGTAAAACAGATTTCTGCCACTACCTATCTCGATGAAAGAAACAACCCCTATTACCGGGCAGAAATCACACTCAATCAGGCATGGGTAGGAGATAACCCTGAAATAATGAAGATCATACCAGGCATGACGGTGCAGTCAAACATCGAGACAGGGGAAAAGTCGGTACTGGCTTATTTACTTCGACCTGTATCACGTGGACTCGATAATGCCTTTAGTGAACGTTAAGAAATCTACAATTTTTATAGTGGGATAGACTTATCCTCTATCTATAACACTTACCCATTGCTGTTTGCTACAATAGATAAACAACGGCTACGACAGAGTGATCATGTTCAATCTCAATGAAAAACTATTTTTATTAATATTGTTAATCGTGGCGATGACTGCATGTAGTAAGCAGGCCTGGTATCAATCTGCCATATCCTCACGACAGAAAGAATGCAGAGACGGTCCTGTCTCAGAATATGATAGATGCATGGAAACTACAGAAAAAACGTACAGTGAATACGAGAAAGACCGTAAAAAATTATCGAAGTAAATCGGGCGCAGGAAAGACAGAAATTTAACTACTCCGTCTGTTTCTCTTTAAACAACTCCTGAAAGAGAATCATCCCCGGACAGATACCGGTAAGGGCGGAAAAAAGAAAAAAGATAGCTGGCAAATACAACAACCAGTGAACTGTATCAAATCCAGTCAACCAGATTCCAGTCCACATCAGCAGGCCAACAAGAAGAAAAAATGCCTTCATCGACATGCCCATTTTGTCCATTTTCTTACCTTTTAAACTTAATCCAAGTTGCTAATACTACTCATATTAAGCCATCATGGCAACATTCCCCCTGCTTCACTGCCATCTCATTAACTATCAGAGATTACTGCTGTAACCTGAAATCACGAGCAGCACCCCTATAAAAATCAGGCAAACAATTTCTGCCACCAGCGCTGACGGTTTTTAGGCGGGTTTAGTGCTGTCTCAAGTTCAACGGGCTGTATTCTCGATAATATCCATCCTGGCAAGGGTGGATTATCACTAAAACC
>DROB01000224.1 GCA_011321985.1 Gammaproteobacteria bacterium
ATATTGTGCTGGGCTTTAAGCACGATAGTATTGGTATCTGAAATAACGACGAATATACCCAGTTCTACATCTTCATTTATCCAGGAAGTGGTGATGATGTTTTTTAGCGAGCGATGGAGCTTCTCTCCCAGTGGTATATCCTCCATACCGATAAACAAAATATTATTGATGATCTCCTGCTGTTCGGATGAATTAATTTCACTGGATTGAACGATTTTTTCCCTGGATATGTGACGAGGTCGGTTCTGCATTGAATATCCTGTTAATTAGCCAGACATCTGATTAGTGATGCTTTTTGTATCGAATCGGCTTATTTATTAGTAGTGTCATGTGACTGCATAACGATTTTTCGATATATTGTTCATGATCTACTATCGGCAAGGAGCTAATTTACTTAAGGGTAGCCCTATCGATAGAGCTGCCTTTTACTTGAGGCATGTCCTGAAGCAGCAAATGTAAAATTACTGTCAAAGTGATCTGGTATGGACTATGGTCGATTTAAGGTAATTGATATCCTGTCGATAAAACAGAAAATTTGACTATCAGGGTGAGGCTCTGTCGGGAGAAATCATTTCCTGAGCTGAACCATATAAATGAACACAGTAAAAATATGAGAAGTAATGACCGATAAGAATAATTCTGACGACATTTTTGATGAAGAGATCAGCACACGTGTTGTCGCTAAGCAGGTAGAGCTGGTATACGATAACCAGCCTATAGCCCTGTTTTCTACCGTTGTTGTTGTAGCCGCTCTTTTATTGATATTTTTTTCTACTTCTGAGAACGGGCCGATATTATATGGCTTTCTCTTTGTTTTTTCCCTGGTCTTGTCTTTCCGTGCGTATATTAACTGGCGTTATTTTCTCAGCCGGAAGAATAATGATATAGACGTGGGCAAGGCTCAGTCATACTACCTGTTCGGTATCCTGCTGACCGGGATAACATGGGCTTTGATGACAGTTTCGATATTTTCACTCCTGGAACTAGGAGATCAAATCCTTCTCGTTATAGCTGTACTGGGCATCGTTGCAGCTGCGCATACGACAATGGGTTTTGTGAGATTAGCAACAGTGATGCATTCGGTTCTGCTGGTCTTTCCATTGATGTATGCAATATACTTCTCTGACTTTCCTGATAAGACGGCTATGTTGATAGCCATTCTCGTGTATTTTTTATTTGTACTCCGATCATCGATTTTATTTTATAATTCGACCCTCAACATGCTACGTTTTAATGAGATTGCCGTGATACGAGAGCAGGAACTCGAGTTACAGACAGCAGATGCGAATACAGCCAATAAAGAAAAATCAGCGTTTCTGTCTCGTATGAGTCATGAATTACGCACCCCCCTGAATGCAGTATTGGGTATGAATGAACTATTATTACACGATAAAAAAGAGCCTCTGTCGGAAAAACAGAGTGCTCGAGCTAAGAAAGTCGATGAAGCGGGAAAACACCTGCTTTCTATCGTCGATGATGTGCTTGATCTATCTCGTATCGAGGTGGGTAATGTGGATATAAAAGCAGCATTGATGAGTTGTCAGGCAGTAATAAACGAATCGATAAAGTTAGTGGAAAATAAAGCTGCAGGTAGAAATCTAACCATCAACACACACTTTCCTGATATCGTCATACATGCTATGGCCGATGCCAAACGTATAAAGCAGGTTCTTGTTAATCTGCTGGATAATGCTATCAAATACAATAAACACGGTGGGATTATCACTGTTATCCTGAAAGTTGAGTCAAACAATGTCGCACGTATATCTGTTATCGATACAGGTTACGGAATACCTGAGTATTCTCTCGATGATTTATTCAGGCCTTTTTCACGTTTAGGTGCTGATGAACTGGGTATCGATGGTACCGGTATCGGTTTGAGTCTATGTAAACAGTTAATTGAACTAATGCAGGGAAGGATAGGTGTCGAGAGCAGCTATGGGAAGGGTTGCTGCTTCTGGGTTGAATTACCCTATGTTGAACAGGCTGATGATGTCGAGACCTACGCCTGTAAAGAAGTGGCGGAGGTTTATCCCAATAATATAAAGCATAAAAAAATATTACTGGTGGAAGATAATCTGGTCAACTGTGAAGTAGCCATGGATATGCTGGAAGAGATGGGCTTTGAGGCTGATGTCGTCAATAATGGTCAGCAGGCACTAGACTTTTTTGACAATCATCAACATGCGCTGATTTTAATGGACTGCGAGATGCCGGTGCTTGATGGTTTTGCTGCAACCAGGGAGATCAGGAAATATGAAGAACAATTGCAGCAAACCCGGACACCTATAATCGCTCTGACAGCCCACGCTATCACCGGTGCCAAAGACAAGTGTCTGGAAAGTGGTATGGATGATTTTCTGAGTAAACCTTTCAGTATGACATCCTTGCAGTTGATGCTGAATCGGTGGTTGCAGGAAAAAGCTAAAGATGATCAGGCTGTGGCGCAGGGTAGCCTTAACGAACAGGATACAGCCCCCCTTACCGATCAAAGTGACAATAAAGATGTTGATTTCCTCGATGAAGATATAATCAACCGGCTCAGCAGCCGGCGGAAAAAAGATGGGTCAAAACTGCTGGACAACATAATCAATCTTTATTTTGAACAAACATCAAAGTTATTGGATGAGCTGACAGTGGCTACACAACAGTCAGATACTGAAGCGATAAGATCGATCTCACATGCATTAAAATCATCGAGCACCAATGTTGGTGCTACAGGGCTTTCGATGTTGTGTAATAACCTTGAGTCCATCAGCGAGCAGGGAAAGCTAGATAATGAACTGATAGAGCAGGTTCATCATGGCTATCTATCCGTAAAGTCTGCATTGACCGAAAGGCTGCTTACTGCCAGCAAATAACCCTGTGCCTACAGGAGCGTACTTCGTTTCTGATTTGAGAAAAACGGATCAAAAATTACCGCGGTAACACACCGTCGCTAGTAATTTGTCACAAATTGTAAACGGATTTGTCCATATTATTCACCTTAGTCAGGTTTTCATACCTGGCATCAATAAAGAATATTTCATTTATGATCATATAGTTAATGATTTTATTTAAGCTAATTTCGAGGTCTGTGAAAATAATTTCTAATTGGCATGAATGTTGCTTTTTCTTAAATAGCGACAGTTAATTGTCATGTCATCAATAAAGTTATAACAGGCATTGTCGATAAAGAAAGCGAGAAACTTAACTTGGTGCTATTGACCGTAGAAAAGCATAACAGGCACGCAGTTCGTGTTCTGCTTCGGGTAGATATAAAAATCGTGGAATGTAATAGATGATAGATATGAATTATGAATCAGAAATACAGGAAGTCATCTCGACCGGGAAAGCACTTAATGTCCTTGTTGTCGATGACAGTAAAGTGATTCGTATAGCAATTAGAGAGATACTTGAGATAGGCGGTCTGCAGGTTACCGAAGCATGTAATGGCAGAGAAGCTCTGGATTCTGTGAGTAATAATACACCAGACCTGGTCCTTCTGGATGTGGTGATGCCGGATATCGATGGTATTACGGTCCTTAAATCGTTGCGAAAATCTTTCTCAAAGCTGCAACTCCCTATCGTCCTCGTCACCTCAAGAGGGGCCTCGAGCGAGATCGTGCAGGCTCTTGATTTCGGTGCAAATGATTATGTCACGAAACCCATAGACTTCGATGTTCTGTGGGCGAGGATCAGCAACCAGCTCATGCAAAAACAGGCTGCAGAATTTCTTCGTCGCGCCCAGATAGGTCTGGAAAGAGAGATAAAAAACAGGACCGAAGAATTAAAAGTCAGTAATCAGCGTTTAGAAAAAGAGATAGAAATAAGGATGCTGGCGGAAGACAGATTGCAGAAACAGGCTAGTTATGATGAGCTGACAGGTTTACCTAATCGAAGTCTGGCATCTGATCGCTTATACCAGACCCTGATAAAGGCAAAAAGACATGATCTGAATCCCTGTGTAGCATTCCTCGATCTTGATAATTTTAAATATATTAATGATACATTTGGTCATGCTGCCGGTGATGGCCTGCTCCGGGAGGCTGCGACCAGGCTATCCGAATGTGCGCGGGGAAGTGATACTGTTGCACGTCTGGGGGGTGATGAGTTTCTACTTATCCTCGATGACGACGATAACGTAAAAGGACCTCAGCACGAGCTCGGTATAAGGCATGTTGCTGAACGCATTCTCAAGAGCTTTTCAAAACCCTTTATGATCGAAGGGCAGGAGTTAAGTATTACTCCTAGCCTGGGTTTCGCCGTATATCCCAGAGATGGCGAAGATAGCAATATATTGATGCGTCATGCTGATGCCGCCATGTATCGCTCAAAACATGATGGCAAAAACACCTACTGTTTCTATTCTCCCGAGATGACAGTAAAAGCCAAGATGCGTATGAATGTCGAATCTGAACTCAGACATGCGCTCGACCGCAACGAATTTACTATGTTCTATCAACCTATCGTTGATTCTCAAAGTGGAGAGATCATTAAAGCAGAAGCACTGCTACGCTGGGAAAGTAAGGAACTGGGAATGATATCGCCAGATTATTTCATCCC
>DROB01000225.1 GCA_011321985.1 Gammaproteobacteria bacterium
AACAGTGCTGGCAAGAATAAATACACAGGTGATGATTTTATGAGCGAAGTATTCAGGTATAAACATAGGCGAGTATTCTGGGTGATCCTCTGGTTTAAAGGACGTTTTTTATGAAACATCTTTTATATTCTTGTTAGTGCTTCTGTGTCAATGCGCTACTTCGATAATTTTTGTCTAGTCATGGTGCAAAATCACATCGTGCAAAGCACTCTTAAAGGATAATTAATGGATAAACTTCTACAGGATAAAAGTTATCCTTTCGAAAAAGTGTATCAGCCTCTGGATGTGTCTGCCAGGTTAAAGTCACGATGTGAAGACTTTATAGTAGAGGAATATATCCCGATAGAGTTCAGTGGTGAGGGTGAACATTGCTGGTTATATGTAAGAAAAAGAGGTTGCAATACAGACTGGGTAGCGCAACAACTGGCAAAATTTTGCGGTGTAAAAACCATGGCAGTGGCTTACGCAGGGATGAAAGACCGCCATGCCGTAACATCGCAGTGGTTCAGTGTGCAGTTGCCGGGAAAACCGACACCGGACTGGCGCAAATTTGAAGCGGCTTTTGCGGATAATGCGACTGAATCGCTACAGGTATTGCAGGCTTTTCGTCATAACAGAAAGTTACAACGGGGAGCCTTGAAAAATAACAGGTTCAAGATCACTTTACGCGAACTGAGCGATACCGGTGACGAGATGTTTGAGTCACTGATACGACGCTGCGATGAGATAGCCAGGAACGGTATCGCTAATTATTTTGGTAATCAGCGATTCGGACGGAACTTCAACAATCTTGATCAGGCAACGAAGCTGTTCGATAATCCGCGGTTCAGGATCACGAGACACAAACGTGGATTATATCTGTCTGCGGCACGATCCTGGTTATTCAACCATATATTGTCTGAGCGCATAAGCCGGGGGAACTGGAATAAAGCGTTACCCGGTGATGTCTTCATGCTGAACGGTAAGTCGGCCTGCTTTAAATATGATGGTAGTGAGGATGGTGATGAACAGATAGAACAGCGATTGAGCTCAAACGAGATTCATCCAACCGCTATCCTGTGGGGTGAAGGAGATGGCATGGTAACATCACAGGCAGCTGAGCTGGAGTTGCGGGTAATCGACCGGTTTCCTCTTTACCGCGATGGTTTGATAGCGGCCCGGTTACGGGCGCAACGAAGAGCCTGTCGGCTCGTACCGCAGCAGCTTGGATGCTATCGGGATGAAAAGGATTTTGTGGTATCGTTCAGCCTGCCTGCCGGTAGTTATGCAACGACCGTGCTGACTGAAATTTTTTCTGATCTGATGGTATCGTCATGACCAAAAATGAACCGGAATATGCTACTATCTGCACAGATAAACTATCAGTAAATACAGATAGATAAACTAGAAAACTCTGGTCGATCCGGCCATGGATCAAGCAGAGTTTTCCCAATATTCTAGACGGAAGCAGTCAGGTTTAAGTTATGAATCCCAATTATCTTGATTTTGAACAGCCCATCGCCGAGCTGGAAGCAAAGATTGAAGAACTTCGCTATGTCGGAGATGATTCGGAGGTTAATATCGGGGATGAGATCAGTAAACTTGAAGAAAAATCCCGCTCTTTAACAAAGACTATCTTCAATAAACTGGATGCCTGGCAGACTTCGAAGCTGGCACGTCATCCGATGCGACCATACACATTAGATTACATCGATCGGATCTTCACCGATTTTCAGGAGCTCCATGGTGACCGTGCTTTTTCCGATGATGCTGCACTGGTGGGTGGATTAGCGAGACTGGATGGCATGCCGGTAATGGTCCTGGGACAACAAAAAGGTCGTGATACCAAGGAAAATATCCGCCGTAATTTTGGCATGCCCCGGCCCGAAGGCTATCGTAAAGCCTTACGATTAATGAAACTGGCCGAACGTTTTCGGCTTCCTGTTATTACTTTCATCGATACACCTGGTGCCTACCCTGGAATCGGCGCTGAAGAACGAAACCAGTCTGAAGCTATTGCACGTAATCTGTTCGAGATGGCGGATCTGCAGACACCGGTTATCTGTACCGTTATCGGTGAAGGAGGTTCGGGTGGTGCACTGGCGATCGGAGTCGGTGATCGTGTGATGATGCTAGAGTACAGCACATATTCTGTGATTTCACCGGAAGGTTGCGCCTCCATCTTGTGGAAGAGTGCAGAAAAAGCCCCTATCGCTGCCGAGGCGATGGGTATCACTGCCAAAAAATTAAAAGAAGCAGGTCTGATCGACCAGATTATCCGTGAGCCGTTAGGCAGTGCGCATCGTGATGTCGATGAGACCGCACGAAATATCAAGCAGGCATTGATCGATACTCTGGAAAACTTTGAAAAGATGGGTATGGAAAAACTGCTGGAAGAACGTTACAGGCGGTTGACCTCTTATGGCGAGTACCTGGAAGAAACTACAGCTTAAAGCCCGTTTTCTGATCTTTTCAGGGTCCGATAATTCCCGGGAATCATTACTGCTGTCTCATCGCTGATCCGTGTTCGCCCTAGTAACTGTGGGAGGCGCGAGAGGGTGGCCGGATGCGGCACTCGAGCGAACAGGGATGGTTTCACAGATATGTGGCATCTATCCATGTTCCAGATAGCATGCATACAGTTTAATCTTTTGCGCTGTGGCCATTTAATGCGAATATCAACAGAATCATGTCTTTTGTAAAACGATTTCAGACAGCACTGGAGTCATTGTCTATCCCCCCGGAAACGATGTGTTATGTCATCGCCTATAGTGGCGGTGTGGACTCTCATGTGTTGTTACATTGCTGCAGACAACTGGACTTGCCTGTACGCGCGGTGCATGTGCATCATGGTTTGCAAAGCGTGGCTGATGACTGGGTAAAACACTGCCAGCAAGTTTGCGAGAGCCTGGGCATCCCCCTCGACACCCTGTATGTCGATGCGCGGCAAAAACAAGGCGAGAGTCCTGAGCAGACAGCACGTAATGTGCGCTATGAAGCATTAAAAAATAATCTGGTTACGGGTGATTGCCTGCTAACCGGGCAACACCTGAATGATCAGGCTGAAACACTGTTGTTACAGTTGTTTCGAGCAGCGAGTGCTGCCGGGCTTGCGGCGATGCCTGCTTGCAGGCTGCTGGGTGAGTATATCCATCTCCGGCCTCTGCTGACCTTTTCAAGGGTAGAAATAGAAACATTTGCGAGACACAATGCGCTGGACTGGATAGAAGATCCGAGTAACCAGGATACGGCCTTCGATCGAAATTTTTTAAGAAAGACTATTTTTCCAGCACTCGAACAACGCTGGCCTGAAATCATAACGCAGCTATCAACCGTTGCCAGACAGCAGTCGGCTAATTTGACCGTGCAGGAAGACATGGCGGCTATAGACCTTGCCAATGTGACAGTGATGCCTGAAAGATTATCTGGGGGGTATGTTTTTCAGGTCATGTCGATGCTCTCTCTACAGAAACTAAGGCATCTATCATCACCACGATTGTTGAACATGCTGCGTTACTGGATAATGGTTACGCTGGAAAAACAACCGACGAGAAACCTGCTGGAAGAGTTGGAGAACGCGTTGATCAACTCCCGACAGGATGCGAGTCCGGATATCGCTTTTTCCGGTTATACATTTAAAAAATTTCAGGGAAACTTATACCTGATAAGGCAGGATGATAAACATGAGGTACAGGATGCGTTGTACTGGAGACCTTCCTCATCACTGGTATTGCCTGGTTTAAACATTCAACTGGATGTGCTTATGCCAGTAGCTGGAGGACTGAATAAGAAACTGCTGGATGAATCATTGCATGTGTGCTTCCGTCAGGGAGGTGAAAAGTTTCATCCGGCGGGTCGTCAGCATTCGCGTAGTCTGAAAAAGTTATTTCAGGAGGCGGAGGTTCCGCCATGGGAGAGGGATGTGATCCCGCTGGTGTATTCCGGAGATGAGCTGATCGCTGTCGGTGGACTGTGGCTTGCTAAAGGGGCTGTTGTGGATGAAGGAGAGCATGGCTGGAGGGTTGAAATCACGAACGTGTAGTCCGGTGTCTTACTACCTCCCTGCTTTTCACGATAAGACTGGTCTACATATGGAATGGTCGGCAGAGATGAGCGGCCACAAAAAAGCCCCGATAAACCGGGGCTTTTTTTATGAAGCTCAAGTTGAAGATTTAATCATCCCCGCCAAACGCACCGAGTATCTGCAGCAAGCTCAGGAACATATTGTATAAACTGATATAGAGAGATACGGTGGCCATGATGTAGTTGGTTTCACCACCATGTATGATCTCACTGGTCTGGTATAAGATCATACCGGACATCAGTAAAATAAACATACCTGAAACTGCGAGTGACAACACAGGCATCTCAAAGATAAACGCACCCAGACCGGCAAGGAAGGCGACCAGGATACCGACCATCAGGAAACCGCCCATAAAGCTGAAGTCTTTGCGGCTGGTCAAAACGTAACCAGACAGGGCGAGGAAGATCGCACCTGTTCCACCTAACGCAGTCATTATCAGCTGACTCCCGTTTGTCATCGCCATATAAGCATTCAGGATAGGTCCCAGTGTCAGTCCCATGAAACCGGTCAGCATGAAAACAAATACCAGTCCCAGACTGCTATCTCGGAATTTAGTGGTCAAAAATAACAGTATAAAATAAGGGACCAGCGTCAATAGCCCAAACTGCGGGAGATTCAGTGACATAGAGATGCCTGCGGTGGCTGCACTGAATATGAGTGTCATCGCCAGCAGAGCGTAGGTATTCTTCAATACTTTATTGGTCGCCAGTATCTGTGATTCTGAACGAGCAGTTGATATAGATTGCATATTATTACCTTCGATTAATTAACTAAATACCAGATTGAATAAGCTTAGCACTGTTTAATGACAATTTGTCATTTATAAAGTTGTTTAGGTGCGTAGTCTGTGAGACTCGCTACACACGGAAAGGTTGCATTTCTTCCGGCTTAACTTACCCGTTTAGGTGCAAGGTATGGGCATTCAGTGTTTTTTCAAGTGTGTCATATTGACACCCTAAAACCTGACAATAATCAATGAAAAACCTGACATTAACATTATAATCTGTCAGTATTGGTGAAGAGTGATTTTCTGCATTTTTCTGAATGCATTTTTTACCAGAATAAAAAATTTGACACATTATTGACTCTTGGGAGGGTTGTTATGGCGCACATAGTTATTTTAGGCGCAGGTACAGGCGGTATGCCAGCAGCATATGAGATGAAAGCTGCTGTAGGGAATAAACATGAGGTTACGGTAGTCAATGAGAGAGATTATTTTCAGTTCGTACCTTCGAATCCCTGGGTTGCAGTGGGTTGGCGTGAACGCAAAGAGATCACCATACCGATCGAAAAATATCTTGGTAAAAAGAAGATCAATTTTATCCATCAGCGTGTTGATAAGATCGACGCGAGTGGAAACAAACTCGAACTGGCCAATGGCGAGAAGGTCGAGTACGACTACCTGATCATCGCTACCGGTCCACGTCTGGCATTTGAAGAAGTTGAAGGTTCGGGTCCTGACGGA
>DROB01000226.1 GCA_011321985.1 Gammaproteobacteria bacterium
ACAGGGTATCGAGTCATCCATCGATGATATTTCTATCGGTCTGTTCAGCGGCACGGTTTCATTACGGAATGCAAAAGGCTATCGTGACGACCAGCAGATTTTCAATATCGGACTGATCGATATACATTGGCGGTGGGCTCCCCTGTCGGAGAAAACGATTGAGATCACCCGGGTCACCCTCGATCAACTCCATATCAATATCGAGAGATACACCGATAGAACCATCATCAGTGGCATCGATATCCCGATCGATGATAAAAAAGCCTCCGCAGAGAAAGCTGAAAAAGACAACCAGGAAGATGAACAGAGCAAGCACTGGTCTGCCGCCCTGGGTTCAGTTTTACTAACCAATATAGACATATGTTATCTACAATATGAAGTAGCTCAAGAGGAAGCTTCCACGAAACCGAAATATCTGGACTATTGTGTAACCCTGCAGGATATGTCATGGCAGGGCAAAATCAGTTATACACCGGATACGACTCCGGTCGATAATATTGATTTACCATTATCCACTTCTGGTGACTTCCGACTCAATGGGCTCACCATCCATGATAATAAACTCGACAGGACCCTGTTAGCCTCCAGAGCAAATACACTGAATGGCATTGAGATTTCTGGCCTGAACAATATCCATATTTCACAACTGGAGATGAATGGGCTCTCTGCGCTGGAGCGTGATGACAAACAACATGCTGATACCGCCCGATTTGATAAGTTATCCATACATGGCCTTAACTTGCGTTCTCTCAACATTTTGACCATAGATGATATCCGCATCAGCAAGCCAGGGGGATACCTGGTCAAAGATGACAGAGATAACTGGGAATTCAGGTCTTGGATACCCGTAACCAACGATACCCCGCCGGTAAAAGAAAGATCACAGGAAACAAAAGGTGATCCATCTACATTCCAGCTTTCTGTCGGTGACATCGCTATCGACGCACCAGACTTCTGTTATCTGGAAAAAAATACGGTACAGTATTATTGTTTTACTGCGACCGCGATCAACTGGGCCGGTGCTATAAAATTTAGTACGAGATTACACACCGATGGCAGCCTGGTTGTTACACGACCCGATATCCGCAACTATTCACTTGATCGAGACTTACTCTCCCTGAACTCATTAGGCTTAACCGGTCTGAAAATCAATGATATCGATAACCTGTCCCTGGATAAATTCAATATCGATAATCTCTCGGCCCTGCAACGCAGTAAAAAAGACAATGACACGACCGTGTCCTTTGATAAGTTAGCCATAAACAATATTAAATATACTAACAACAAACTTTTTATCGACACGGCAGAACTCGACGGTTTGTCTGGCAAACTATCAAAAAATAAAGATGGACATTGGGAACACGACAAATGGCTAGCACGAGTGGAGACCACTGCTCCCGAAAAGCCTGCAGAGAAAAACGATAAGAAAGCAGAACCTTTTCTACTCTCTTTAAACAGGGCAAACATCACGACTGAAAATAAAATTTTATTTATTGATGACAGTACGACACCGGAGACCACCGCCGGTTTGAGTGAGCTTGACATTGACCTGAGTAATTTAAATTCGGACAAACCCGACAACGATAGCTTATTCAAACTATCTGCTAAAACAACCCGGCGCAGCACTATCGACCTGGAAGGCACATTCAGGCCTTTTGCAGACAAGGTCTCATTGAATGCCGATGGAAAACTAAAAGGCCTCGACCTCCGTGCAGCGTCACCCGCAGCTAAAAAAGCCATCGGCCATATCATCAAGAGCGGGCAACTGGATGCCGATCTGAAATTGAGAGCTGTCGATGGCATACTCGATAGCAACATTGCTCTTTCTCTCTATCATTTCAAGCTTAAAGCCAATAGTAAAAAAGATGCCGACAGACTGGATAAATTATTTGGTCTGCCGATAAACCAATCATTGACTTTATTACGTGAGAAAGATGACAGCATCCATCTTGATATCCCTATAACAGGTGATATCAATAAACCAAACTTCGACCCCATGGATGCCATCATCAAAGCGACTACAAAAGCAACGACGCTAACGCTGATAACTTTTTACACCCCCTATGGCCTGGTATACGCAGGTGGTAACGCCCTCTTCGATCTGGCTACTGCTCTGAACTTCGACCCCATCGAATTTGAACCGGGATCTCCTGCCTTATCGGATAAGAATAAAGAAAGTCTCATCGCGCTCTCCAAACTTCTTACCGAAAAGCCAGAAGTACGCTTGACGCTATGCGGTAATACCAGCAAAAAAGATCTTTTTGCTCTTTTCCCCGAAACAGAAAAATCGCCAACCGCAACCAAAAGCAGGATAACTTTATCTGAACAACAAACGATCGCTCTCGACAAACTGGCAAAACAACGGCAGGTGAACAGTAAAAACTACCTGATCGATCAAAAAGATATTGCACATGAACGCCTGATCCTGTGCGCCCCCGAATATAATCCGGAAAAAGACGGACTTTCTGGTGTTGAGATTAACATCTGATATCGGCTCACATTTTATTAGCCTGTCAAATTAGAGTTTTTCTACAGTCTCAACGCTTGAAATAAC
>DROB01000227.1 GCA_011321985.1 Gammaproteobacteria bacterium
TGTAAACAGTTCGCTGATGCTGAATGTGTTTTTCTGAAAAAAACAAAGATGAATGGTCGTGCGGCAGAAAAATGGCTGATCACGCTGGATAATGAAGGTCACGACTTCCATATCTTTCAGTGGATAGATAGTAAGTATAAAAATATTCTCAGGCAGGAAAATTCTGATGGAACAGGGCTGAGCGTCGATATTAAAGACGACCAGGAAATGAATGGTCGTAAGGTCAGGAAACTGACCATGATCGCTTTCAGTGCGTCAGGTGAGCAAAAGCAGGGTACCCAGTGGTATGACAATGAACTGGATATCGTGGTGAAGCAGGAGTATCAAGATAATGTGGTCGATGAGTTACGAAATATAAAAGTGGGCAAGATAAACAAAAAGCTGTTTGCAGTGCCTGAAGATTATGCCCTGTTCGACACCTCTATCAAAACGGCGCAGCAGGGTGAAGTGACTGAATAGGTAAAAAATAACAGTAAGGGCATAATCAATTAATAGATGCGCCTTTAAATTAGCTGATAAGATGATTTATGTCATCAGTTACGCATATTAACAAGGTTTAAAATCATACAAGTAGACAATGTCGGGCAAACGTTTATGTTAACAGTTGTTGGAAATTTAAAGGGTGGTACAGGCAAGAGCACGGTTGCATTTAATCTTGCCGTCTGGCTGGCTCACGATAAAGCAGGAGTGAAGGCTTTTGATCTCGACCCACAATGCACACTGGTGGATGTTTGTGATGTGCGAACGGAGGATGGTTTTGAGCCTAACTTTGAGGTTTCGACCGATCTTGCCGAACTGGAAGATATCGTCCTGAATAAAAAAAGTAAGCAGCCGATAATTGTGGATATGAGTGCCAGCAATATGCCGGCGATGGAGCGAGCGATTTCGCTGGCAGACCGGATACTGATCCCGGTCCAGCCGAGTCAGGCCGATATATGGTCGACGCAACGTTTTTTGAAAATCGTCGCTAATCATCTGGATGGGAAAAGAAAGACAGAAGTATTAGGCTTTATCAACCGTGCAGACACACATCGAGGGGTGCGTGAAACGGACGAGGCTGAAGAAGCACTGCAGATGTTACAGGGAGTAAAGGCGATGGATATCCGTCTCTACCAGCGTACTGCGTATAGACGTTCCTTCAGTGAGGGTCTGGGTGTGTTCGAACTGGATCCGATGGGTAAAGCATCAAAAGAAATGAAAAAACTGGCAACATTGTTAGATTAGACAGGCGTATCTGGCTATTGCCGTACTGGATTGAGAGGGTTATATGAAAATTATTCGATGGTTGTTGAGCCACACTATCCTTATCTTGTTGATCGTAGCAGTCATATATGGCTACATGTTCTGGGGTAATTTAATCGGTGAAGATACGCCAGCAGGTAAAGCGGTCGCTTACCTGTCTGAGGAATTCGAAGAAGTGGCGGATTTTGTCGATGCTGTTAAAGCCAAACAGGCAGGATCGAGTCAGAGTGAGTCGGCGGAGCCTCAACTTTCTGCCACAGACGATTCTGTGGAAGTTGCCCGGAACGAACCTGCCCGGGTCGAACCAGAAGCAGAAACAGCTGTCTCTGGCGGAACCGGTAGTGACTCAGAAGATCAATCGTTGTCTGTCGATGAAGTTACTGGGGATGGAGCCGTGCAGGAGGAAGTCGCACAGGTAGAGGCAGCCCCCGATACAAGCACTGAAACAGCCGTTGAAACACAACCGGTCAGCATCAGCTATAGCCATAATGATATGCATATCATGCAAAATTCTGACGGTGTTATTGAATCGACACGCGAGACTGTCGTCGTGGAACAAAATGAAGGGCAGCCGAACAGCGGGAGTGAACAGGAAACCGTTGCTGTTGCGACAGCCACGTCTGTTTCGAGTGCACCGGCTCTTCGTGCAGAGTCTGCCAGTAATGTAGCTGAGGTCAAGCATGCTGAAAAATTTGTATCGCCTGACATCAAAGAACAACTGGATAATGTTGATGAGCACGGGAAAGTGATCGATGAGAGCAAGAATGAAAGCCTTCGGGATAGCTGGATCAAAGCTCGGAAGTCTTTCTATCAGCGCAACTACCCTTTATCTGAACAGAGTTACCAGAAGGTTATCAACAATTCAAAAGATAATTTTGATGCCTATGGTGAACTGGGTAATGTTTATTTTAATCAGGGCAAGAACCAGCAGGCGGCTTCTGCGTATTTTGAGGCGGCTGCTATACTGGTCAAACAGGGGCAGATAAATCGTGCCAGAAGTTTAATGGGGTTGTTACGCCACCTGGACAGATCGAAAGCAATCGAATTGCAGAAATTGATGGATTCATCTGTTTCATGAGTCAGAGTGTCACGAGTAATTTTAGTTATTATTAGTTTTGAGGTTTAGGTATGTTTTATGCTTTACGCAATTTATTTGCACTGATTGGTGTTGTGGCCGTTATTTTTGCTATATGTGTTGCCATAAAAATGGCACCAATGATGAAAACATTTGATTCTTTTGATGAGAAAGCACTGGATGTCTACACCAGTATGATGGAGAAAATTATCGAAACAGGTAATGCTGCCGAAGCTACGGTGTGGAAGGTTCCTGTAAATGAAGATCTGTCTGCAGAAGATGTAGAAGAGACCATGAAGTTTGTGGCTAATGAACATAATATCAAAAACGTCGGTGAGCTACCTCTGTCCAAGCAGGTGGAAGCTATGTCAGGCAAAAAATCACGCTTCTTTAAGATCTATATGTTCTGCAATGCTATGACGGCAGCGCAGATGCTTGAATATAGTGATGCATACTCTGCTTACCTGCCCTGCCGCGTCAGCCTGGTCGAAGATAAACAGGGAAAATTATGGCTATATTCTCTGAATATGGACGCTATGATCTATGGTGGAAAAACGTTACCACCCGCGTTAAAAGAAGAAGCTGAAAGCGTGAAAGCCATCATTCAGGATATCATGCATCGTGGTGCTGAAGGTGACTTCTGATGACGGATAAAAAAGCAACTGACAAACCTTCCGTGAAGAAAGGGGCTGCGACCAGGTCAGCTGCGACCAAAGCAGCGGCTGCTGCTACGGCTGCAACAGAAAAAGCGGCAGCCTCAAAGAAAGAAGATATACAGCAGGCGGCTAAAAAAATTAGTGAAGCCGATAAAAATTCTGCTAATAACGCGATTAAATCCAAAGACAGTGCTAACGACTTAAAAGCACGTGCCCATGAAGCCAAGCAACGTGCACAGAAAAAAATACTGGATAAGGCCTATGTGAGTGATAAGCCGACCGATCCACTCGAGAGGCTGGCCAATACCTTTGATAGTAGTGCCAAACGCTGGGAGATGGTGGTATATCCTTCGCTCTTCGCCTTTGTTTTGCTGGCGGGTTATGGGTTCTTCCTGATCTATCGTCTGACGCATGATATCGCTGTCCTGTCTCAGTCTGTGACGCACATGGCAGTCATCGTTGCGGATGTGATGCCTCGTATGTCAGATGATCTTACCCAGATGACGGGTAGTGTCGATAATATGACCGAACATGTCGAGGGGATGTCTGGAGATATCGGTGGCATGACAACAGAGATTAGCTCGATGTCTACCCAGATGGATACACTGACCCCGATGAGTCGGAATATCCAGAGTATGTCTCATAATGTAGGTACTATGAATCGTTCCGTGTACGGTATGCAACGGGATATGCACGGTATGAACCGTACCGTGTCCAGTGGCCCGTTTGGCATGATGAATGACATGATGCCATTTAGCTCGAGCACGAACGTACCTCCACCTGTTGCTCCAGCCCCTATCTGGCCAGCTTACAACACTATGCAACCACAGCCTTATGCGCGTATGCAACCGATGCGGCAGGGACAGCGAAACGTGAGACAACAGACAGCTTTACAAAAAGGTGGGAAGGCTAAAAAATCGGATAAGCCAGCGAAAAGTAAAGCCAAAGTCGAATCGGTGGCAA
>DROB01000228.1 GCA_011321985.1 Gammaproteobacteria bacterium
ATTTTACTGCTGCAGGTGTTATTATTCCTATATGCATGATCCATATGATAAACGAAAAAAATTTACAGCACATGTCTAATACAAATATTGACCAACAGATGATCGATACTCTCATCGCTGATCTAAAAGATACCCGGCAACGCACCCTGGAACTTGTCGATGGGCTCGACCAGCAGCAACTCATCGGCCCACAACTCGATATCGTCAACCCACTGTTGTGGGAGATCGGCCATGTCGCTTACTTCTACGAACTGTGGACCCTGCGCCATCTGGATGGTGCAGAGTCTTTTCTCGGCAATGCCGACGAGCTGTATGATTCGATCAATATCGCACATGAAGATCGCTGGCAATTACCATTGCTGCCTCTGGACGAGACCAAAGCTTATATGCAACAGGTTCTCGACGGTGTTATCTCACGCCTGCAAAAAGACAAGGTAACAGCACAGGATATCTATCTCACTCGCTATGCCGTATCCCATGAAGATATGCATACCGAAGCTTTCACCTATTCTCGGCGTACGCTCGATTACCCCACCCCCGTCTTTACCGATAGCCTCGTCGATGATAGCGCGTATGATGCCGGTTCGCTTGAAGGTGACGCTAACATTGAAGGCGGTGAGTATTTTCTCGGTGCACAGAAAAACTCAGGTTTCTGTTTCGACAATGAAAAATGGTTACACCCTGTAACGATCAAACCTTTCGCTATCGCCCGTGCAGCAACAACATACCGAGAGTATGCTAATTTTGTCGATGATGGTGGTTATGAAAAACGGCAGTTCTGGGATGATGAAGGCTGGGCCTGGTTGCAAAAAAATACCGGCACGAACCCCAATGGCTGGAAGAGAGACAGCGATGGGCGCTGGCTGATTAAACAGTTCGATCGATGGCATGCGATGCATCCGCATGCCGCTGTTGTCCACATCAACTGGTATGAAGCAAACGCCTGGTGCCGCTGGGCTAACCGACGTTTACCCAGTGAAGCTGAATGGGAACTGGCTGCCTCTGGCTCTCCCGAAGACATAAATACGAAACGTTTATACCCCTGGGGAGATGAACCGCCCACGGCAAAACACGTCAATATGAATTCTCGTGCCATGCGAACTATCGATGTCGGTGCATTGCCAGAAGGCGACAGTGCCTATGGCTGCCGCCAGATGCTGGGTAATGTCTGGGAATGGACTGCCGATACCTTTGATCCCTACCCGGGTTTTGTTGCTGATATGTATCAGGATTATTCTCAACCTTTATTTGGTACGACGAAAGTATTACGTGGTGGTGCCTGGACTACGCGTTCACGTATGATTCGGAATACCTGGCGGAATTATTATGGTGCTGAGCGGAATGATGTGTTTGCTGGTTTCAGGAGTTGTGCTTTGTGATATTTCTGGTTTTTTGATTTGTGTGTGTTTTTTTTTTGGGGGGGGGGATCATGCTGCAGGTAGGTTAGTTTTTCTTATCTTTGGGCTGCCTGCCAGGGGTGTGTAGTATTTTTCTTTTTTTTCTTTTCTTGATATTTACTTCTTCTTTTATTCAGGCTTTGCGGTTCTCGCACCGCGGGCGAGTCACTCTTTTGCTACAGCCCAAAAGAGTAACCAGAAAAGGCCGCCACTACGGCTGGTGCCCCGCGAAAAGATGCGGGGTTCCCATTTATACGGCAGGGGGATCATGCTGTGAAATAACTCGCAGAAGACGCTCAGACAGATTTCAC
>DROB01000229.1 GCA_011321985.1 Gammaproteobacteria bacterium
CGATAACATCTCACGGTAACGCTCGCGGAATTTTTTTATGCCCGGCGCATCGGTTGGAAATTCGCGTGCCGGTAATAGCTCGACGGTGTCTACTCTATTATCCGAGCGTTGGCTCTGCGGGTCGAAGCATCGGATGGTTTCGATCTCGTCATCAAACAGATCGATACGATAAGGGATAGATGAACTTGCAGGGAACAGGTCAATGATTGATCCACGTATGGCAAACTCACCGTGCTCCATCACTTCGCTCACATTACTGTACCCACTGGCCTCGAGTTCCCGGCGGAAAGCGTCGATATCGAGCTGTTGATTTATCTTCAGACTTAATACATTCCCCTGGATGTAACTTTTGGGTGCCAGCCGTTGTGCCAGGGTGTTCAGCGGGATGATTAATATATCACCACCATGGATGTGTTGCAGGGCATGTAACGTGGTTAATCTCTCTGCGATAATATCCTGATGTGGAGAAAAAATATCGTAGGGTAGTGTTTCCCAGTCGGGCAGGTGGAAGAGCTTCTGTCTCTCATCTTTATAAAATTCGATCTCTTTGGTCAGGATATCCGCATGGATAACATCTTCCACGATGACGACAACCGGACCGCAGATATGGGTTCGCGTCGCTTCGACGATGGAGAGTGCCAGTGCGCTACCGTACAATCTGCTCCAGCAGGTCTGGTCATGTTTTGCGGGGATTTTAAGTTGAAGCAAGAGACTACCGGTCATGTTTTGATGAGTAAATTCTGAGGGGGAATTATCCTGCTACCACGGTGCCAATACAAGGCGAATCGGATAAAAAAGTTCTACTTTGACTCTATGCCCAAGGCGTGAAAATGTTCGAGAATCTGTTATCATCTGTGCCTCAACTGGCTATAAATGAATAGATAGAGATAATGAATAAAATCTACATCACGGCTCAAGAGCTCCTCGAGAGCTCTTTTGTGCTAGCCAATACGATCTTCGATGATGGCTTCAGACCAAATTTCATTATCGGTATATGGCGCGGTGGCACGCCTATAGGAATAGCGGTTCAGGAATATTACGAGCATAAGGGAGTGAGTACAGATCACATCTCTGTCCGTACATCGTCTTATACCGGCATTAATCAACAATCCAGAGAAATTCGCGTGCATGGACTGCATTACCTGATCGAGAATGCAAATTCAGGTGATGCTTTATTGATCGTTGATGATGTTTTTGATTCCGGGCGCAGTGTCGACGCATTAATAAAGCAGATCAGGAAGCAGTCACGGCTAAACACGCCATCGGATATACGTGTTGCCTGTACCTGGTACAAACCAGCCAGGTGTACAGTGGATATCAAACCCGACTACTATGTACATGCAAGTGACGACTGGCTCGTTTTTCCTCATGAGCTTGACGGTTTAACAAAAGAAGAGATCAGTGCAGGTAAGACTGATCTGGCAAATATAATCGACTTATTTTGATATTTATAAAGCGTTATAAAAATATATTTATCAATAATTTATGAAACTTATCTCGAAATACACTCAATAGAAAAGGTGACGGAGGGATTATTTTTTGACCAATCCCTTATCTGGCAATAGAATCATTTCATAATCAACCTATAGCAAAGGAGTTGCTATGCCAGGACGTAAAAGGATGTATTTGCCTTACCACCCCTATCATATTGTTCAGCGTGGCACGCCAATTGCCGCTTACACGTACAGACCAAATTTTAGCTCGATTACCTGTGAGAGGATGCAGGAATAAACCTGGCAAATTCATATCATCTTCAATAAAACATGCCTTGCGGTTATTACCACATTCCGTTTTAATGGTGCACATGCTGAGGTCGTAGATTATGAGGACTACCACTGAGGCTATATTATGTTAATGCACAATCCCCCACATCCCGGCGAAGTATTAAAAGAACTTTGTATTGAGCCTTTAGGTTTAACTGTTACTGAGGCAGCAAAAGGCCTTGGTGTCAGCCGCAAAACGTTATCAACTATTCTTAATGGTAAGTCAGGCATAAGTCCTGAAATGGCAGTGCGTTTATCTATTGCTTTTAATACTTCATCTGAGAGTTGGTTAAATCAACAATCACAGTATGATCTTTGGCAAGCAGAGCAGCACCGCAAAGAATTGCATGTTACGCAACTGTCAGCTGCATAAGCACATAACATGACATCATCAGCAATAACCTCAAAATGTTTTGAGTGCGACAGCTGTGAGGTCAGGTAGTTGAGTATTGGTCACGTTTCCCTCTAATTAATTCCGCATAATGTATATTATGTTAAATTAAATTATTGCGCAACACTCTATATAGAGTCTAGCCTTCACGCAATCACGATACGTGTTTTAATTTTCCTTTTGCTGTATTCATTATACTTTGTCAGCGCAACACCTCTTTGTCTCTTTATCCTGAATCTTATTAAGACCCTTTATGAGGGGTTGTGTTAGTTGCAAAACAGATTCCCTGCAGGTGGATTATAGTTTCATTATCTACACTTTCGCATTTAGAATGGTTATTAAAACAGAAAGGAGTATTCTTCGTGGCTCCTGCCAGTTTGTCATTGATGACTCGTGCCGTATATAAGGACATGATTATATTCCGGATATTTTTAAAATAACTGTGTGAAAAGACACATTTTTCGCCAGCTTACTATTGTATATGAGTGTTTTAGAACGTAACATACGCGCCGACTCTTACAGGTATTTTTTCGTTAACCGACGTCATATGACCTGAAAGTGATATAAGAATTCAATAACTACTATAAAAACTAGTCAGGAGAAAACATGAGTGCAGCAATCCGTGTTGCCAGCTTTATAGGTCTTATGCTCGTTAGCATGCAGTCCTGGGCTGAGTACCACCTGAACCTTCGTCCGGGTGTCACATCATTTAGTCAGGGTGCATATGATATACATACTCTGGTTATGTGGATTTGTGTTGTTATCGGTATCGTCGTCTTTGGTGCAATGATCTACTCGATCGTGATGCACCGTAAATCACGTGGTGCCGTCGCTGCCAAATTCGATGATAATCTAACGATCGAGATCGTATGGACCGTCATCCCTTTTATCATCCTTGGCTTCATGGCTGTACCTGCAACCAAAGTATTGCTCGCTATGGAAGATGTATCGGATTCGGATATGTCTATCAAGGTAACCGGTTATCAGTGGAAATGGCATTATGACTATAATGTTGGTGAAAATGCGCAGGATATAAGCTTTTTCAGTAATCTCGCTACACCGATGGAAGAGATTCATAACAAGGCGACCAAAGAGAAAAATTACCTGTTAGAAGTTGATAATCGTATCGTTGTTCCTGCTAATAAAAAGATACGTTTACTGTTCACCTCCAACGATGTTATCCATGCCTGGTGGATACCGGCTTTTGGTGTTAAGCAGGATGCTATTCCCGGTTACATCAATGATGCGTGGTTCAAAACCGATAAGATCGGGACTTACCGCGGTCAATGTGCCGAACTGTGTGGTACTAACCATGGTTTTATGCCGATCGTTGTCGATGTCGTATCAGAAGCTGACTATGAGAAATGGGTAGCCAGTAAGAAAGAATCTGCGGCTGCTGCGGAAGCCAGTTCTAACAAGACCTGGACTAAAGCCGAGTTGATAGAACACGGTAAAGCGGTATACGCTACAAACTGCGTCGCCTGCCATCAGGCTAGTGGTGAAGGTATTCCAAATGTATTCCCTGCACTTAAAGGCAGTGCTATCGCTACAGGTGATGTGAGTAAGCATATCGATATCGTCGTACATGGTAAAACAGGCACGGCGATGCAGGCATTTGGGGCACAGCTGAATGATGCTGACCTTGCTGCACTTGTTACCTATGAGCGTAATGCCTGGGGTAACGATACCGGTGATGCGGTACAGCCTGCTGATATTAAGGCAGCACGTTAATTTGTACTTTAACAATTTAACTTAACTTATTGAATAATAAAAAATACTTAGAGATAAAGAGGCAACTATGAGCGCTGTTATCGAAGAACATCATGATGATCATGATCACAAACCAACCGGTATAGGCCGCTGGTTATTTAGTACCAACCATAAAGACATAGGAACCATGTACCTGTGTTTCAGTTTTTTAATGCTTTTCATTGGTGGCACACTGGCACTGGTTATTCGTGCTGAGCTGTTTCAACCCGGCCTGCAATTTATCGATCCTGAGCTCTTCAATCAGATGACGACCCTGCATGGCCTTATCATGGTATTCGGGGTGATCATGCCGGCTTTCGTTGGCCTGGCTAACTGGATGGTGCCGCTGATGATCGGTGCACCGGATATGGCATTGCCACGTATGAATAACTGGAGTTTCTGGTTGCTACCGGGTGCATTCGGTCTGTTGATCGCCAGTTTGATCATGAGCCTTATGGGTATGGGGTCTGCGCCAAACTTTGGCTGGACCTTCTACGCACCTCTGTCAACGACTTACGGTCCGGACAGTACAGATTTCTTCATCTTCTCGGTACACATGATGGGCATCTCGTCGATCATGGGTGCGATCAACATCATCGCAACCATCATCAATATGCGTGCTCCAGGTATGACCTACATGAAGATGCCCATCTTTGTATGGACATGGTTCATCACTGCATACTTATTGATCGCGGTCATGCCTGTACTGGCTGGTGCGGTCACCATGATGTTAACCGACCGTAATTTTGGCACCAGCTTCTTCAGTGCGGCAGGTGGCGGTGATCCGGTATTGTTCCAGCATGTATTCTGGTTCTTCGGTCATCCTGAAGTGTATATCATGATTTTGCCTTCTTTCGGTATTATCTCTCAGATCGTTCCTACTTTCTCACGTAAGAAGATCTTTGGTTACTCTTCGATGGTCTATGCGACCTCTTCTATCGCATTCCTGTCATTCATCGTCTGGGCGCATCACATGTTCACGACTGGTATGCCAGTAGCGACTGAGTTATTCTTCATGTATGCAACTATGTTGATTGCGGTACCGACGGGTGTAAAAGTCTTTAACTGGGTGAGTACCATGTGGAAAGGCTCGTTGACTTTTGAGACACCGATGTTGTTTGCGATCGCATTCATCTTCCTGTTTACCATAGGTGGCTTTACTGGTCTGATGCTGGCGATCGTTCCAGCTGACTTCCAGTACCACGACACTTATTTCGTGGTCGCTCACTTCCACTATGTACTGGTCTCTGGTGCATTGTTTGGCATCTTCGCTGCAGTTTATTTCTGGTTGCCCAAGTGGACCGGTAACATGTATGACGAAGGTCTGGGTAAATGGCATTTCTGGTTGTCGACGATATCCATGAACATCCTGTTCTTCCCTATGCACTTCCTGGGTCTTGCTGGTATGCCACGCCGTATTCCGGATTACAATCTGCAGTTTGCCGAGTTCAACCAGATCGCTTCGATCGGTGCCTTCATATTCGGTTTCTCACAGCTGATACTGTTATATAACGTAATCAAAACGATCCGTGGAAAGAGTTCAGAAAAAGCGACAGACCAGGTGTGGGAAGGTGCAGAAGGTCTGGAATGGACACTGCCATCACCGGCACCGTTCCATAGTTTTACGACACCACCGACTGTGAAGTAAATGTAATGTTGCAGGGGCGGTATTTATGCCGCGATGGATCAAGATAAAGCCGCAACTGCGGAATAAATTCTGCTCCTGCTAAGATATTGGAAAATGGCAAATCAAGACGAAGGTAATAAAAACGTTACACGAAATTTATTGTTCGTCGTGGTAGCCATGTTTGGTTTCGGTTTTGCTCTGGTCCCGCTCTATGATACATTTTGTTCGATTACGGGATTAAATGGAAAGACAGAGGATGCTGCTTATTCTGGTGATGTTATGCAGGTGGATAACAAGCGTAAGATTAAGGTCGAATTCGTGACAAGCTTGAACGAAAGCATGCCATGGGATTTTAAGCCTTTACAGAACAGTGTTACGGTTCATCCAGGAGAGCCGACAAAAGTAGAATTTGTCGCCCGAAACAGGACGAATAGAGATATGATTGGTCAGGCGATACCGAGTATTTCGCCGGGCCAGGCTGCTGCCTATTTTAAGAAGACGGAATGTTTCTGTTTTACGCAACAGACACTTAAAGCAGGCGAAGAGAAATTAATGCCAGTGGTATTTATCGTAGATCCCGCCATCGATGAGGATGTTCGTGAGATAACACTGTCTTATACTTTTTTTATAAAACCAGGATCGGAGGACGCTCCAGCGACAAAAGGGATTAATCATTCCGCTATGCTGAGCACACCTCTGACACAACATTAAAAACCAGGAAATAAAAACTATGTCATCAAGCACAAACCCTGATGTATATTTCATACCAGAGCCGAGTAAGTGGCCTGTCGTTGGTACGATAGCGCTGACTACAACCATTATTGGTGCGGTCACTTCAATCCACTCAGGTGCTATCAACCTGATACTGCCTGTTGGCTTCTTAATGATTGCCTATCTGTTCTTCGGATGGTTTGGTGCAGTTATCAAAGAATCACTGGCTGATAGTTATAATCCACAGGTGGATAAATCTTTCCGCATCGGTATGTTGTGGTTTATCTTCTCTGAAGTCATGTTTTTTGCCGCCTTCTTTGGTGCCCTCTTCTATGCCCGTACCATCGCTGTCGAATGGCTGGGTGGCGCTGGTAACAATGCCATGACACATGAGCTGTTGTGGCCTGCCTTCGATGCTGTATGGCCGGTGATGAGCAACCCGGACAATACCAAGTTTGTTCCACCCAAAGAGATTATCGAAGCTTCGGGATTACCCGCCTGGAACACAGCTATCCTGCTAGCCTCTTCTGTGACGGTAACCATTGCACATCATGCATTACGAGCGAATCATAGAAAGCCATTGATCATCTGGCTGGCTGCTACCGTATTGCTGGGCTGTACTTTCCTCGTTCTTCAGGCTGAAGAATATATCCATGCTTATACAGAACTGGGTCTGACACTGGGGTCTGGTATCTATGGTAGTACCTTCTTCCTGCTCACCGGATTCCACGGATTCCACGTGACTATGGGCACGACCATGTTGCTGGTCATGTTGATCCGCTCGATCAAAGGTCATTTTACTGCTGACAAGCATTTCGCATTCGAGGCGGTTGCCTGGTACTGGCACTTTGTCGATGTGGTCTGGTTGGGTCTGTTTATATTCGTATACTGGTTGTAAAAGGTCAGTTGTAAACAGGCGAGATCGCGGAATAAATTTCGTTCCTGTGTGAATTAAATGCACAGGTTCGGAATGGGTTCCGCGATTTTTTTATGGTAGGCCATGGGGCGTGATTAACCCCGTGGCCTGTCCTATTAAGAGCAGGATAAAAATAGTAACAGACAGGCCGATACGCCAGGTTAAAGACTTCAGCATCTTGTCCGACTTATCCCCTTTAGCCATTGCCACGAGTGCTGATCCAAGGCTTATCAGAACGACCAGCAATAAACTCAGAATGACGATTTTAAATATCATGAGTACCTCATTAATCCTGTATTTTTTTGTGAAGATCCAGTGTTTCAGACTGGCTTTTTTCAGGTGAATGACCAGTGAGTATCCTGGCCACGCTGAGACAGTACCGACTAGTTTCACTGCATATCGCTGCTTACCGTTTTAACCCTGGAGTGATCAGTACCGTTGTTACTGTCGCCCTGTTATATGTCATGATATCACTGGGATTCTGGCAACTGGATCGAGCAGCGTTCAAGGATACTTTACAACAAAAGATCATGGAGCGTAAAAGTTTGTCAGCGTCCGGTCTGGATGAATTGCCAGCACCGATTGAAGATCGCCGTTATCTGCCCGTCAAGTTTACCGGTGAATACGACGGGCCGCATAGCTTTTTGCTCGATAATAAAACGCTCAAAAGCAATGTTGGTTATCATGTCTTTACACCTGTTAAAATCAGTGATTCAAAAGCTGTTCTGGTGGCGCGTGGTTTTGTTAAAATGGGCAGAACACGCGAGCAGTTGCCTGCGATAGCCCCTCCTTCAGGTAAAATAGAATTTCGGGGTTTACTGGATCTGCCACCATCACGCGCTCTGGTACTGGCGGACAATGTTCAACAGACAGAGCGTTGGCCTGTCGTGCTGCAATATGTTGACCTGGCCGAGTTAAGCCAGCTATTAGGCTACGAGTTGTACGATATGGTGCTCTGGTCAGATAAGGACGAAGCGGGAAGCCTTGAGTACGACCTGCCCGTACTGAACCTGAATTCAGCCAAAAATACAGGTTATGCATTTCAGTGGTTCGCGATGTCACTGGCATTATTTATCATATATGTGGTCGTGAATACAAAACGAAGATAAAGCTGGATCCACTCCTGCTGTGAATGGAACTGTAAAGTGAAAGATGATATGAATGAAGTAGAAACAAGACCGTCTAACAATCCGATAGCCGGTAAAAAAAGAAACCCCTATACCGTCTGGTTCGTGGTTTTATCTTTTATTGCACCGGTCGTATTAGCTTACATCGTATTCTTTTTTGTCGATGTAAAATCATTCGTTAATCACGGTGAAATATTGAATCCGATCATCCATATTTCAGATTTTGGACTGAGAGATGATGACGGTCAGCCTATTCCTGAAGCCGAACTCACTTATAAGTGGCGCTTGATCTCTTTCCTGAAAAAAGATTGCGATGAGCAATGCACTACCCGCCTTTTTGATACCCGACAGATACATGCCTCCCTGGGTAAAGACCGGCATCGTGTTAGCCGCATGTTCGTTCATCTCGAACCGGCCGATCAAGCACTGACGCGTTTAATTGCCGAAAAACATGAGAAGGTCATCCACGTGAATGGCAGCGCAGAACATATACTGGAAGCACTGGGTAAAAATATCCATGATGATATCGGTATAACCCACAACGAGGTCTATATCATGGACCCGATGGGTAATGTCATGATGCGTTTCACCCAGGATCAGCCTGACAAAGACTTCTTGTACGATCTTAAAAAATTACTCAAGGCCTCGCAAATTGGATAACTCACGTCCCCTCAGTTACAAATTAAGTCTCATCGCCGTAATCCTTGCTTTTACGGTGGTCTTACTCGGTGCTTATACCCGACTGGTCGATGCAGGTTTGGGCTGTCCTGACTGGCCCGGTTGCTATGGTTTTCTGACTGTGCCTGAAGAGCTACACGAAGTAAAGCTGGCCACAGAAGCTTTCCCGGACACACCTGTGGTCGCGGAAAAGGCCTGGGCAGAGATGATCCACCGTTATTTTGCAGGAAGTCTGGGGCTACTGGTTGCGGCACTGGCTGTTATCGGTTTTGTTAATCGGGGGAAAAATGAACAACCACTGATCCTGTCATATGCTCTGCTTGCTATCATCATTTTTCAGGCAGCCCTGGGCATGTGGACTGTCACTCTGGGTCTATTGCCCGTCATCGTCATGGGCCATCTGCTGGGTGGGTTTACGACACTGACCCTGCTACTGATCCTGTTTCTGAACATCAGGCATGGCAACCCCATCGCCTGGGCCAGCCCGGTTCGATCCGCGGCGTTGATCGGTCTGCTAATCGTGTTCATGCAGATCATACTGGGTGGCTGGACCAGCGCGAACTATGCCGCGATCATCTGTTCCGACTTCCCGACATGTCAGGGTGAGATGATTCCACCACTCGATTTTTCCGGGGCTTTTACCATCAGTACGGATGGTGTGAACAGTTATCTCGGTGGGCACCTCGATAATATCTCACGTGTTACTATCCAGTGGATGCATCGTCTGGGTGCACTGATCACGACCCTGTATCTGACGTTTCTGATCTTTAAATTGTTTGTTTCAGGCTGGAAAAAATTTGCCCTGTGGCTTTCCGTGGTATTGATAACACAGGTCTCATTGGGTGTCTCTAATGTTGTCCTCTCATTACCTCTGGCGGTCGCGGTCGCACATAATGGTGTCGCTGTTATATTGTTGATGAGCCTGGCGACGCTGGTTCATTATTCCGGATTAAAAAAGGTTTAGCTAGATCATATGAATACTGACACTGATATCAAGATCGAGGGTGCCACGTGGCGAGACTATGTTGCTCTGTGTAAACCCAAAGTCGTGGCCCTGTTGTTGCTCACTTCAGTCGTAGGTGTTGTTCTCGCGAGTCCTCCTGGTGAAATTTCACTGTTTATTCTGCTCATGTCTA
>DROB01000230.1 GCA_011321985.1 Gammaproteobacteria bacterium
AGCCAGGCAAGCAGCGATTCCGGAAATGATTTTCTCGAGAATCAGAGTATCGAAGGCGATACACTCAATGAGCACCTGATCTGGCAGCTGCAAAATTCACAATTTAGTGATGTAGACAGGATTATCGCCATCGCCATCATCGATGCCATCAGTGACGACGGTTATCTCACCGAAAGCGTCGAGGAAATATTTGATAGCTTAAAAGATGAACTGGATATCGAGATGGACGAAGTCGAAGCCGTCCTGCATCGCGTACAACGCTTTGACCCTGTCGGTATCGCCGCTCGCGACCTGCGAGAATGCTTACTGCTACAACTGGAACCGTTTGACCCTAAGACACCCGGACTGGCTGATGTTAAAAACATCATCCAGCACCACCTGGACCTGCTGGGCGCGCACGACTACGCCCGTCTGCAGAAAAAAACACGCCGCAATGAAGAGCAACTACATGATTTAATTCTGTTTATTCAGGCACTAAACCCCAAACCCGGGGCCAGCATTTCAAAAAACAATGCACAGTATGTGATACCAGACATCTTCGTTCGAAAGGTCAACGGTCACTGGCATGTCAGCCTCAATCCGGAAGCATCACCCAATATAAGGATTAACAGTGTCTACGAAAGCCACCTCAAAAATGCCGGTCGCGGCAAAGACACCAGTTACCTGCGCAACAGCCTGCAGGAAGCACGATGGTTCCTGAAAAGCCTGCAGAGCCGCAGCGACACCCTGCAACGAGTCGGTGATGCCATCGTCAGACGCCAGCGCCTGTTCCTGGATTACGGTGATGAAGGCATGAAACCAATGGTCTTACGTGACATAGCTGAAGAACTGGAAATGCACGAGTCTACTATTTCACGCGTCACCACCAACAAATTCATGCATACCCCCCGTGGGGTCTTCGAATTCAAGTTTTTCTTCTCCAGCCACGTCGGTACGGCCGATGGCGGAGAATGCTCTGCTACCGCCATCCGGTCCATGGTGAAAAAACTGATCGAGAGTGAAAATCCTAAAAAACCGATGAGCGACAATAAAATTTCTTCATTATTAGTGAAAGAAGGTATTAATGTTGCACGTCGAACTGTGGCAAAATATAGAGAGTCTATGTTGATACCACCATCCAATGAGCGCAAGCGCTTAGCCTGAGGGTCTAACAGAGACTCTTCCAATAACTGTGGAGAAATGCCCATGCAAATAAATCTGACAGGTCATCATATCGAAGTAACCGATTCTTTGAGAGATTACGTAAATGAAAAAATGGCACGACTGGAACGCCACTTCGATAAAGTCAGTAATACCCACGTCATCCTCACCGTCGAAGGTGACCGACACAAAGCAGAAGCAACGGTTCATATGAGTGGTAATGATATCTTTGCCAATTGCACAGAAGACGATATGTACGCAGCGATAGACCACCTGGTTGACAAGCTGGATCGTCAGGTGAAAAAACATAAAGAAAAAATTACCAACCATCTACACAACAAGCACAATAACGACTACAGTCTGGAAGAGACCGAGTAATAATCTGACAGGCCATCTATTTCCTAAACAGGTGTGCCACATGATCATTATGGCACCATTACTATCAACAGCATTCGAGACTAGATCAGCAACAACATGAACCTTGATACACTTATCAGCTCGAATGCTGTTATTAGTAACTTCGAAATAAAAAGTAAAAAACGCGCATTAGAACTACTGGCCGAACACCTGGCCACCGAAGCAACACAAGCCAATCACTCAACCGAAACCATCGATGCACTGAAGGTTTTTCAACTGCTCCTCGACAGGGAAAAACTGGGATCGACCAGCATGGGTCATGGTGTCGCACTACCGCATGCACGCACAGAACTTACTGAGAAAGCTATCGGTGCCTTCCTGAAGCTCGACAGAGGTATTGATTTTGATAGCCCCGACGACCAGAAAACTGACCTGATTTTTGCATTACTCGTCCCCAGGCACTACACCGATGAACACCTGAAAATACTGGCACAACTCGCATCACAGTTCAGTGATGAAAAATTTTGCAAAACACTCAGAGATACCAACGACAAAGAAGGTATCTACAATAACCTCATCAACCAGGGAACCTCTGAATAAGCCCGGGTCCAGGAAGCGACGATCAATACCTGCTTCCATAGTTGATAACGTTTAAGGTATCATGCCTGTAATGTCATTATCTTCTCACTCAAACAGGCGATGCCACAGAAACCGGCCCAGCAGCAGCGTTATGACGGAGCAATAGCATGAAAGAAATTCTTTCCGCAGAATCTATCATCGTCAACCTGGCCAGCAAGATCGAATTAAAATGGGTGGCAGGTGAAGAAGACCCCAAACTCCCCCTGCACGAGGTCGATGTCAGCGAACATGCCACCCTCATCGGTCACCTGAACCTGATCCACAATAACATCATCCAGGTACTCGGAAAAACAGAGTGCGATTACCTGCATTCACTGGATGACGATTTTCGTAACAGTACGCTGACGCAACTATTCACCAACAAGACCGTCGCTATCATCTTGTCTGAAGGACTGCCGGTACCTGACACACTCTGCGACTATGCTAACAGATACAACGTCCCGGTATTAAGCTGCCGGGCTAATAGTAATGACGTAGTCGATACCGCACGCTACTACCTGCATAAATTATTTTCGAATAAGGAAATATTACACGGTGTTTTCATGGAAGTGCTGGGCAACGGTGTACTCATCACTGGCGAGAGCAGTGTAGGCAAGAGCGAACTGGCGCTCGACCTGATCTCACGTGGTCACCGCCTGGTCGCTGATGATGCGCCCGAATTCACCCAGATCGGCCCGGATATCCTCGATGGACGCAGCCCCAGTATATTGCAGGGCTTCATGGAAGTCCGCGGGCTGGGCGTACTGAATATCCGGGAAATGTACGGTGATAACGCGATAAAAATCAATAAGTACCTGCGGCTGATCATCCACATGGAAAAGATGAGCAATAATAACCAGGGAGATTTTGATCGGCTGAAAGGCCAGACCAAGATACAGAAGATCCTGAACGTAGAGATTCCGGTAACGGTGATACCCGTAGCTCCCGGACGAAATCTTGCTGTCATCGTCGAAGCTGCCGTACGCAACCATATATTGCTCAATAACGGTTATGATGCCAGCCAGCAACTTATCGACCTGCAACAGAAGGCAATCGAAAACGATAGATAGAATAACTATGAAATTAATTATCATAAGCGGCCTGTCTGGCTCAGGAAAAACGGTCGCATTACACACGCTGGAAGACGAAGATTATTACTGTGTAGATAACTTGCCCATCGGCTTATTGCCACAACTCGTCGACAGGATACTGAGCCGCCGCGTACAGCTCTACGATTATATCGCTGTCGGTATCGATGCCAGAAGTGACTCTGAAGACCTTCGTGATTTCAATACCATAATCGACTGGATACGCCAACGTGACACAGAATCAAAGATTGAAATCGAGATCATCTATATACAGGCAGAACTCGAGACCCTGATAAAACGTTTCAGTGATACCCGACGCAGACACCCCTTAACCAAAAAGGGGTTACCGCTATCGGAGGCCATAGAAGTAGAACGCAACCTGTTGAAAGATGTAGCGACCAGCGCCGACCTCTATGTCGACACCACCTATACCAATATCCACGAATTAAGAAGTTACGTCAAAGAACGTGTCGTCAGACGAGAACAGAGCAAACTCTCTCTCCTGTTCCACTCTTTTGGTTTCAAAAACGGCGCGCCTGCTGACTCGGATTTCGTGTTTGATGTTCGCTGTTTACCCAACCCTCACTGGGAACCAAACCTGCGCGCACTGACAGGCCAGGATCCGGAAGTGATACATTTCCTGCAGGAACAGGAAGACGTACAGAAAATGTTCGAACATATAAAAAATTATTTAAATTTTGTGATACCCCAGTTCATCAAACAGAACCGTTATTATATAACCGTATCCATCGGCTGCACCGGTGGGCAGCACCGTTCCGTCTACATGGCCGAAGCCCTACATGATGATTTCAGGAGCCACCTCGAAAGTGTCTCCATCCATCACCGTGAATTAAGCAATCAAGTATCATGAGTATCGCTCTGTTCCTCATCACACACGAAGGAATTGCCAGTAGCCTGCTGGATATTGGTCGCTCTATCATCCAGCAACCCGTCGATAATATTGCTTTCACCGAGGTACCGATGGACGCTGAGATAGGCACCGTGATCGAAAAAGCCAGGAACAGGCTCAGCGATCTCAACCTGAACGATGGCATCCTTTTTATTTCAGATATCTACGGCAGTACACCTGCGAATATCGCAAGAGAACTGGCTGCAAAATACAATACCAGCTTAATCAGCGGAGTAAACTTGCCCATGATCATCCGTTTACTTAATTACCGTAATGAAGACAGGCAAACCTTGATAGAGAAAGCCCTGGACGGTGCACGTCAGGGGATACAGGTAAACAACTAATCCCAGAGTCAATTTAAAGTGAGCATCAGTAAAAATACAGAAATCATCAACAAACTTGGGATGCATGCGAGAGCTGCTGCTCAATTCGTGCAGCTGGCATCCAGCTTCTCCTCTCATATCGAAATAGAAAAGGACAATCGTCGGGTGAACGGAAAAAGTATCATGGGTGTAATGATGCTGGCAGCGAGCAAGGGCAGCAAGATAACACTCTATGCCGATGGTGAAGACGAGACAGAAAGCCTCGACAAACTTGAAGAACTGATCAACAACCGTTTCAATGAAGAAGAATAAGTACAATAACCCAGAGAACTTCTGAAGTTCAGGACAAAGATTTGAGTATTTATATCAGTGGCATCGGCGTATCAAAAGGCATCGCAATCGGCGAAGCTTTTGTGCTCGCACGCGAACAACTCGATGCCACACAGGTAACACTTGCCAAATCAGAGATAAAAGCCGAAATAAAACGCTTCACAAAAGCACTGTCTGTCGCCAGCAAACAGCTACACGACATCAAGAAGAAAATCGCCAAAGACACGGCCGATGATATCGTCGTATTCATCGACACCCACCTGCTGATGCTGGAAGACCCAGCCTTCAACGAAGGCACCATAGCAAATATAAAAGAACATAACTGTAACGCTGAGTGGGCACTGCAAATGCAGGGCGAACGCCTGGTTCAGGTGTTCGATGAAATGGAAGACCCCTATCTACGCACGCGTAAAGATGATGTACTGCATGTCGTCAAACGTATAAAAAAAGCCCTTGCAGGTACTGATGAAGTCATAGACAACCCATCATACAAAGGGAGAATAATTATCGCGGACGATCTGACCCCGGCCGACACCATCATGATGCAACATCAAAAAGTCGCTGGTTTCATCACAGAATACGGTGGTCCGTTATCCCACACAGCCATCCTCGCAAGAAACCTCGGCATACCTGCCATCGTCGGCTTACACCATGCTCGTCAACTGATCCGCCATGATGAAATGCTGATCATCGACGGACTCAACGGCTTCAGTATCAGTTCGCCAGAAGACAGGTCGCTCAAATACTATCGTTCTGTCAAACGTCACGAATCGGCCAAACGAAACTTATTAAACAATCTGAGCGGCAAACCTGCCGTTACGCTCGATAAAAAACAGATCACACTACACGGGAATATCGACCGTCCAGCCGATATAAAATTAATAAAAAAATACGATGATACCGGTGTTGGTCTCTATCGTACCGAGATGCTGTTTATCGAACTCAACAGCTGGCCAGATCAGGAGACACACCTGAGGACATACAAACGTGCAGTAAAAAAACTCGATGGCAAACCATTGACTATCCGTACCATGGATCTGGGAGCAGACAAAGAAATCCAGGATACCATCGAACATGGACCGATGGCACACAATCCAGCGATGGGGCTACGTGCCATCCGTCGTTGCCTGAAGGAACCTCAGGATTTCATGCCCCAACTGCTCGCCATATTACGCGCCTCAGCATTCGGCCCTGTCCGTATGATGATACCGATGCTGACCAATCTGCAGGAACTTGATCAGGTGCTGGTACTGATAGCAGAAGCAAAAGAGATACTGAAAAAGAAAAGAATCAGTTTTGACGATAACATCCCCATCGGTGCCATGATAGAAGTACCGGCGGCAGCACTGGCAGCAGATGCCTTCGCTAAAAAACTGGATTTTCTCTCCATCGGTACCAATGATTTAATCCAGTACACGCTCGCCATCGATCGTATTGACGACGAAGTCAACTATCTATTCGACCCCCTGCATCCAGCCGTACTGAAGTTGATCCATATGACCATCAAAGCCGGGAAGAGAGCAAAGATCCCTGTCTCCATGTGCGGCGAGATGGCCAGTGATACTCAATACACCCGGCTGTTACTCGGCATGGGACTGGAATATTTCAGCGTACAGGCGAATGCCCTGCTCGAGGTCAAACACATCATTGTCCACAGTACGCTTAAAAACCTGCAGGATGAAGTAGAAGAGATCCTGCAGATTCATGATAGCAATGAGATCAAATCACGTGTCCAGCAGTTGGTTAACCTGTTATAACCAAAAGACCGCCGCCTTTAGCGGCCATACGGAAAAATAATTTTTTTGCCTCGAAGGACGTGCCCGAGCGAAGCGACAAATACCCTTGGGGTGCGAAAAGCGCGAAGAAAAGCTTAAAAGTAAAATCACTGCTGTCCCGTTAACTTTCTCTTTTACCACCAGAAAGGGCGATAGCGTCGGTTCATACGATATGGTTATATAACCCGAG
>DROB01000231.1 GCA_011321985.1 Gammaproteobacteria bacterium
ATAGTGTGCCGTCGACATCAAAAATTAATGCTCTGAGCTGTGTGTGGTTGGTTTGATCATTCATAAAGCTGTTGTGATTTGTTCGGGTAAGATGTCCAGGAGGAATCTTTAATCGATCCAGCCGGTCTGGATTCCAGTTTACAGGATAGGTATTTGCAAAAACACCCATAATTGAGATGGATAGCACTTGTGGAGGCATTATATAATCCGGTAGCAGATCTTTCATCATTAGACCCGGGTAGATGTACGATAGAGCATTCCGATAACACGACACGACAGAATGAGACAGGAAATCGAGACAGAACAGGTAACAGCGTATACATGGCAGGGCATCCTGGCCCTCGTGAAGCAGCACAAGAAATCGTTGATCAGGGCTAATGTGATCGCTATCTTTGCGGCCGCTATCAGTGTGCCTGTTCCGCTGTTGATGCCTCTACTGGTAGACGAAGTCTTGCTCGATCAACCAGGAAAAATGATCGATATGTTATCGATGGTCTTTCCGCATAACTGGTTGACACCGGTGAGTATCATCGCCATCGTCATGCTGATATCGATGTCCCTCAGGCTATTCTCATTGTTGCTGGTCGTCTGGCAGACACGCGAGTTTACCCGTGTCGCTAAAGATGTGACCTATCAGATTCGTCTGGGCTTACTGCACCACCTTCAAAAAGTGTCGATGGCAGAATATGAAGCCGTTGGTTCGGGTTCGATCACCTCTCATCTGGTTACCGATGTGACAGCGATAGATAATTTTCTCGGAGAGACCCTGAGCAAGTTCATCGTCGCATTATTGACGGTTACCGGTGTTGCTATCGTTCTGCTGTGGATGCACTGGCAGCTGGCCCTGTTTATCCTGTTGATGAATCCGGTCGTCATCTACTTCACCATGGTGATGGGTAAAAAAGTAAAAACCTTAAAGGCCAGTGAGAATGTTTCCTTCGAGCTGTTCCAGCAGGCATTGATAGAGACGCTGGACGGTATCCAGCAGATCAGGGCGAGCAACAGAGAAGGACACTATCTGCAGAGGGTCGTCTCCCGCGCCGAGCAGTTAAAGAAAAACATGATCGCCTTCGGCTGGAAGAGTGACGCGGCTAATCGACTGTCCTTTTTTATCTTCCTTATGGGTTTTGAAATTTTTCGTGGTCTGAGTATGGTTGTGGTCCTGTTCAGCGGTCTAAGTATCGGTGAGATGTTTGCCGTCTATGCTTATCTCTGGTTCATGATGGGACCGGTGCAGGAAATACTGGGCATCCAGTATAGTTATTATGGTGCGAATGCCGCACTCGAGAGAATCAATAAGTTATTAACCATGGAACGAGAACCCTGCTATCCACATAAGGTAGATCCTTTTGAAGGGAAACACACGGTAGGTCTGAGCGTGGAAAATGTCAGTTTCTCATATGGAGAGGAGTTGCCGGTACTGGACGGTGTCAGTCTGTCTATTGCCGAGGGTGAAAAGGTCGCATTGGTCGGAGCCAGTGGTGGTGGTAAATCGACATTGGTGCAGATCATACTGGGTCTGTATCCAGCCGATGCGGGTGAATTATATTTTGATGGTGTTAACCTGAAAGATATCGGACTGGATGTGGTACGAGAAAATGTTGCTACCGTGTTGCAACATCCGGCGATGTTCAATGATACGGTAAGAGAGAACCTTTGCCTGGGGCGTGAGATCGATGATATGAGTATCTGGAATGCTCTGGCTATCGCACAGATGCAGTCAGTCGTCGAAAGCATGCCGGAAAAACTGGACAGCATCATCGGGCGTAGCGGTATAAGATTGTCAGGTGGTCAGCGTCAACGTCTGGCGATCGCACGGATGATACTGGCTGATCCTAAAATCGTGGTGCTGGACGAAGCGACTTCTTCGCTGGATACAGAAACAGAAGCTCTGCTGCATCAGGCGATGCACGCCTTTTTGCAGAACCGTACCACATTGATCATCGCGCATCGTCTGAGTGCGGTAAAACAGGCGGATCGCGTACTGGTCTTTGATGCGGGAAAAATTATTGATGAAGGTAACCATCAGGAACTCATCAGCAAGGAGGGACTATACCGTGACCTGTATGGCAGCAGAAATTAACCGGTGCTATATGTCCGGTCTAAACTTTGATAGAAACTGAAAAGCAGTGGATGACATTATGAATGTAAAAACAATATATAAACTGATCCTTGTCCTGCTCCTGTCCGGGGTTGGTAATATCGTATCCGCATCCAGCTATGGTACAGGCGGGCTCGGTAGTGCATTCTCGAGAGGGAATACCAGTTTTGGTATCGTAGCAGGCTCGGGGCGTGCCTTTCAGAATGACTACATTATCCTGGGCGCGGGTGTTGGTTATTATGTGCTGGATGGTCTTGAGCTGGGTATCGATGTACAGCACTGGTTTTCCGGTAACCCGTCGATTACTAAAGTGAGCCCGCAGGTAAAATATGTCTTTACTCAGCCAACGAGGATAAAACCCTATGTCGGTGTTTTCTATCGTACAACCTTCATCGAGGGTATCAGTAATGAAGACTCCTATGGTGGGCGTGCAGGGGCTTTCTTTTCTGGTAGCAATGGTGTGTATATCGGGGGAGGCATTGTCTATGAAAAATACCAGGATTGTTCACGCTTTGTTAATTGTTCAACAAGCTATCCGGAAATCATTATTTCGGTTAGTTTTTAGCGGATTGCTACCGGTTTTATCGCTCTACCATCATCTCTGGCTCCATAGTTAGATATTGACTATATTATTAAATTCTTATATACTTAGAAGTATTCTAAATGCTTTTTAGCCCTGAGATCTGTTGGAGAAGTGACCCATGAAACACAAAAATATAATGAAATCAGCTGCTTTAGTAACGCTATTATCAAGCGCTCCGGCAATGGCTGACTGGCAGGCATTACCTGATGTTGCCCCTGCACCAAAAAATAACCCGACCACAGAAGCTAAAGTGACACTGGGTAAAATGTTATTTATGGACCCGCGGTTTTCATCTACCGGTACGGTTTCATGCAATTCCTGCCATAACGTGATGGAAGGAGGCGACGACAGTCGTACTTTCTCGATGGGGGTGCACGGCAAGACGGGTGGTCGTAATGCACCCACCGTATGGAATGCGGCTTTTCATTCGGTGCAATTCTGGGACGGTCGTGCTGACCTGCTGGAAGATCAGGCCAAAGGCCCGGTGACCAACCCTGTTGAAATGGGCGTTTCCGAAATCGAACAGGCGATGAACAAGGTTCGTGCTATACCGGGTTATAAGCCATATTTTGAGAAGGCTTTCGGTAACGACTCGATGACCGTTGATAATGCGGCCAGGGCAGTGGCCGCTTTTGAACGTACGCTGATAACACCAGATAGCCCCTACGATAGATACGTGAAAGGTGACAAGAAAGCGATGACGGCACAACAGGTACGCGGCATGGACACCTTTGCTTCGACAGGATGCAACTCGTGTCATTCTGGTGCGGCATTTAATGGCCCTGAAATGGCGTTTGGTCAGGGTTTCTATGCGAAATTTCCTACCTTTGATAACGCCTATGTAAAGAAATACGATCTGGCTACAGACAAAGGTCGTGAAGAAGCGACCGGTAAGGCGGCGGATGCTCATATGTTCCGTGTTTCTACACTGAGAAATATCACTGATACGGCACCATACTTTCATAACGGTGCGGTGAATAACCTGTCTGAAGCGGTTCGTGTTATGGCGAAGTCACAGTTAAATAAAGATCTGTCAGATGCTGATGTGAAGGATATCGTGAGTTTCCTCGGTGCGTTAACAGGAGTGTATCCTGAAATAACCATGCCACGTCTACCGGCAACGTCGGGTCATAGCCTGGTGGCGGATAAGTAAGTCATTTGTCCCCGGGTGGGATAAAATGTGGTTTTTTTAAACAGAACAGGAAATGTATTCATGGCTACCATCGAAATAACAAAAGATACGTTGCAGGACACGATCACAGGAAATGATATCGTTATCATTGATTTCTGGGCTCCCTGGTGTGGTCCCTGTAAATCTTTTGCGCCGGTCTATGAGGCGGTATCAGAGAAGCACGATGATGTCGTGTTCGCTAAAGTGAATACAGAAGACGAACAGGAACTGGCGGCGAGTTTTCAGATTCGCTCTATCCCTACACTGATGATCTTTCGTGAGCAGATCGCTATTTTCTCCCAGGCAGGGATGCTGCCGGAAAGTGGTCTTGAGGAAGTCATAGGCAAAACCAGAGAGCTGGATATGGAGCAGGTACGTAAAGAAGTGGCAGAGCAGCAGGCGAAGGCACAGGCTGAGCAATCGTAATTTATACGCAATGGTTAAAGCCTGATCATATAGATGCCGCCAATATGACCAAAACCACGTTTCCCCCAAAGTCGGCTACCGGCCATAAGCTGACCTTTAAAAAAATAAATTTTTGCCGCGAAGGACGTGCCCGAGCGAAGCGACAAATACCCCTGGGGTGCGAAAAGCGCGAAGAAAATCTTAAAAGTAAAATCACTGCTGTCCCGTTAACTTTCTCTTTTACCACAAGAAAGGGCGATAGCGTCGGTTCATATGATATGGTTATATAACCCGAGACACGAAATCCAGCAAATGACCGAGACACGCTGTAAACACATCCATGTGCGCTCGGATGCCGCGTCCGTGCGGCATACGGTCTCAGTCATTTGCTGGATTTCATTCCTTCAAT
>DROB01000232.1 GCA_011321985.1 Gammaproteobacteria bacterium
ACAGGCGGGTTTTAATAACGCTGGTATTTTTAATGTCACTGATGGCCATCCGGTAATATATGTAGGGAAGCACTGATTAATTCATCCACTCTCAAATCAGTGTTTCCGTAAATCATTGTTTCCATTTATTACTATACAAAACCGGTCTGGATGAACATAGTGGTAATCAGGCTTTTTTTGTTTATATCTGGGAGTTTGTATCATATCCATTACCGGTTCAGACATGGTTCTGTGTGCTGCATACCGACAAAATTGTATGGTTCTTACGTTTGGTATTGTTGGTTTGAAGTTTTTAACTTTTTTTACCTGAATTGATATCGATCAATAACTTGTACGCGTTACTTAGTATGGTTATAAAGACGAATCCTATGTGAAAAGCCATGAAACTTGAAAATATCATTCAGAGGACAGGTGTTGTAAACGATAGCATGACGGTGAGCCAGGGCTTCGATGAATGCGTCCGCAACCAGGTTCCGGGTATTCCCTGTGTCGATGCCAGCGACAAGGTCATCGGCTGTTTCTCCATCAGTAAAACATTATTATCTGCTTTCATACCTGAAATAATGGTCGATTATGCCGATCTCCTGGAGTCTGACCCGGGCAGCCTGAAAATTCCGGAGCAGCGTGTCGACAAGATACTGTCATTGCCAGCGTGCCTCTTTGCCAGTAAAGACAATATTGAGATCTCATCGGACACCTCAGTCTCAACGACCGTTGCCCTGATGGAAAAACACAGGACAGATTATTTGTTCGTCATCGATGATGGTGATTATCATGGTGTGGTGACTATCGATGGTATCGCAAAAAGAATGTTAGAAATAGAATCAGCCGGTTCCTGAACATGCCGGTGACGGAGAGTTTTATATTGACTGACTCGATGTTGATCGCAGCGGCGATTCTTGTCGCTGTCTATGCCCTGGTATTTTCTGAGATCATCCACCGGATGCACGGTGCATTGATCGGTGCGGTGGTGATGGTCGCAGTGGGCATGTATTTCGATTTTTACACGCAGGAAGAAGCGATCGAATCCATCGATGCCAACACGATCTTTCTGCTCGGTGGCATGATGATGATGGTCGGCATGTTGAAGGAGACAGGTGGTTTTGATTACCTGGCTATCTATATAGCGAAACGAGCAGCAAAAACTCCCATACGTCTACTGGTCCTGTTGACACTTACGGTAAGCCTGGTCAGTATGATACTCGATAATGTGACCACGGTTATTATCTTTGCACCTCTCACTGTTCTTATCTGCGAGATAATCGATCTTTCGCCGATGCCTTATCTGGTCGCAGAAGCCATGTTGTCGAACGTCGGTGGTATCGCGACACTGGTCGGTGATCCACCCAATATCATGATAGCCAGTGCGGCACATATCGACTTTAATACGTTTCTTCTGCACATGGGTCCCGTGGTCGCTGTGGTATGGGTGGTGACGGTGACCATGATCACGGTGATGTTCAGGCATGAACTGACACCGCCGCCGGGTTATACCGGTATCGTCAATCTCGATGAATCAAAAGCGATCCATGATGTCCGAACTCTCAAACGGGTACTCGCGGGTCTTTTCATTATCGTGGTATTGTTTTTTATACACCATCACATGCACCTGTACCCCTCCTATGTTACATTCATCGGCTTATCTCTTACGCTGGTCATGGTGAGACCCGATCCCGAAGCACTGCTGGATAAAGTAGAGTGGCCTGTACTGGTGTTTTTTTCTTCACTGTTCGTGGTCGTTGGTGGGGTGGAGAGTTCAGGGTTTCTTCAGCAGATAGGCAATGCGATCGCATCGGTGTCGGGCGAACCGGACAGGTTGCTCCTGACCACCTTGTTTGTTCTATGGGGAGCCGGTCTGCTCAGTGCTTTTCTCGACAACATACCCTTTACCGTGGCTATGATCCCGATAATCCTCAGTCTTGAGTCGACCGGGATCAATGCTGCACCACTGTGGTGGGCACTGGCATTAGGTGCGGGTCTGGGTGGTAACGGGACACACATCGGTGCCACGGCTAACATTATCTGTGTTGCAGAATCCGAGCGTTGTGATATTCCGGAAGCCAGGATAACACCGGGGATGTGGTTGCGTCGTGGTTTTCCCGTGATGATAGCCAGTCTGCTCGTAACCAGTCTGATCTTCGTACTGTTCTTCGATTTCTTTCTGTGAGAGTGTCGCGCTCCGGGTTCTTTCAGAGGTACCCTAGTTTAAACTTCTTACCAGAGGGTAAAGGTGTTCGGTCTCATCCTGGATACGTTGCAAAATAATATTAAACAGCTCGTCTGTCGCAGACAGAAATGCCTGATGGTCTTTGATCTTTAAGTCACCTTTGTTTTTGACCGGACACCAGTGTTTCGTAAAATTCTTCAATATTTTTTTGACTTCCACAGAACCTGACATAAAGTTTCTTGCCACGTTATTTACTTTTTCATCGGGGCTGGCTAGCAGGCTGCTGTACATATTCGTGTCGATGGTCTCTATGTGTTCATTGACCAGGCTCACGTAATTTTCAAAGAGGTTACAACACGATCCGGTGTCGCACATGGCGCGGTCCTTGAACAGGTAACTGAGTATATTTGTTAGCTCAGTGATGTGATGATTTTGCTCGTTAAGCTCGTTGTATGTGACCATCTCCTGCTCCTGCAAGTATCGTTGATCCGGTTGACTCTACATTGATATCGCGATGGAAAAAATGACATAAATCAATAATTTCAAACTTGCAGTGCGTAAAAAAATAAACGGTACTGTGTCCTTAACGGCTGGGAAAAAAATTTTGACAAAGGAATAAATTTCTTGATCTATATCAAGTTGGCTTGAAGCTCAGCTTTTAATATGCACAATATATAGTATCCAATAACAATTATAACGCTATATATGGTGTTTCTAATATGCCGTAGTAGCGAAGGAGATCGCACTGAATGAGCACCGTTATCCATCCCTCAAAAGAAACATCCGAACGTGTTGAAATTTCCCTGCAACCCGCTTCAGAAGATATCTGGCAGCGCAAATACCAGCTTAAAAACAACCAGGGTGAAGCGGTCGACCTCTGCGTGGAAGGTACTTTTACCCGTGTTGCCCGCGCACTCGCTGATATCGAAGAAACGACAGAAAAGCAACAATACTGGTATAAAAAATTTCTCTGGGCATTAAAACAGGGAGCGGTACCGGCAGGCAGGATCATCTCCAATGCCGGGGCGCAGCAATACAAGCCGGCAACCTCGACCATCAACTGTACGGTTTCCGGAAAGATTAAAGATTCCATGGACGATATCCTGCAGAAGGTCCATGAGGCCGGTATGACCCTGAAATCCGGTGCCGGCATCGGTTATGAGTTTTCGACCCTGCGGCCGAATGATGCCTATGTGTCCGGTTCCGGTGCGCTGACATCCGGCCCGATGTCGTTTATGGATATCTATGACAAGGTCTGTTTTACCATCTCTTCAGCGGGTGGCCGCAGAGGCGCACAGATGGCGACATTTGATGTCGGGCATCCTGATGTGCTGGAATTTATCCGTGCCAAACGTGAAGACGGGCGACTGCGTCAGTTTAATCTGTCGCTGTTGATCACCCGTGAGTTTATGGAAGCGGTAAAAAACAGGGCGCCCTGGTCGCTGGCTTTTCCGGTTACCGAAGAAGAGGTCAAGATACGCGATATTGATCTGCAGGATACCGATCAGGTGGTCTGGCGAGACTGGCCGATAAAAGATAACTATATCGAGAATGACGAAGGTAAAGTCGCCTGTCGAATCTATAAAACCCTCGATGCCGGTAAGTTGTGGAATGTCATCATGACATCGACCTATGAGTACGCTGAACCGGGTTTTATCCTTATCGACGAATACAATGAGATGAACAATAACTGGTTCTGTGAAAATATAAGAACCACAAATCCCTGCGGTGAGCAGGGGCTGCCTGAATACGGTGCCTGTCTGCTGGGCTCGATCAACCTCACCCATCTGATCAAACACCCCTTTACCGATAACGCCTGTTTCGACTGGGAAACCTACCGGGAAGTGGTCAGGATATTTACCCGTATGCTGGATAACGTAGTCGAGATCAATGGCCTGCCGTTGGCGCAGCAGCGCGATGAGATCACAGACAAACGCCGCCATGGTATGGGATATCTGGGACTGGGCTCAGCGTTGACGATGCTGGGTATCCGTTACGGTTCAGATGACTCTCTGGCCTTTACCGAAAAAGTCACGCGTGAACTGGCACTGGCAGGCTGGGAGTCCGCACTGGCGCTGGCGAAAGAAAAAGGGCCGGCCCCCATCCTCGAACGCGACTTTGAGATCACCTCAGCGATGTTGAGCCGCCGTCCGGAGATGAAAAAAGATGGCTGGCAGGTGGGTGACAGCATCAAAGGCAAAGTGTTACATGCCAGATACAGCCGGTATATGCAGATGCTGGCAGAGGTTAACCCTGAACTGGTCGCAGAGCTGGAAGAAACCGGTGCGCGTTTTACCCATCATAGCTCTATCGCGCCGACGGGTACTATCGCGCTGTCTATCGGTAACAATGCCAGCAATGGCATCGAACCCAGTTTCGCCCATCATTACTCACGCAATATCATCCGCGAAGGCAAGAAGACAAAAGAAAATATCGATGTCTGGTCATATGAGTTGCTGGCCTATCGGGAATTGATCAACCGGCAGGCCAAACCTTTTTCGGATGAAGCGCATGAAAAGTTACCGGACTATTTCATCAGCGCCGATGAGGTGACACCGAAACAGCACGTCGATATCCAGGCGGCTGCCCAGAAATGGATCGATTCATCGATATCGAAAACGGCGAATGTTCCGACCGATTTTCCGTATGAAGATTTTAAGGATATCTATCTATACGCATACCAGAAGAACCTGAAAGGCTGCACCACCTTCCGCTTTAACCCGGAAGTATTCCAGGGGGTCCTGGTCAAGGAATCTGACCTGGAAAACACGACCTACCGGTTTTCACTGGAAGACGGCAGCATCATCGAAGCCAAAGGCAATGAAGAGATCGATTACGATGGTGAGACACATACAGCAGCAAATCTATACGATGCCCTGAAAGAAGGCTACTACGGCAAGTTTTAAACCAGAACAGACGAGAAAAAAATGACGATAGAAATCAAAAATAAAATTGTTGGTTACGAAGTACTGACCAGCGAAAAAGGAACAGATGGCGAGGCCGAAACAGCAGAGAACGGGGATGCCGGTAATGTTATCGAACAGGAACCGGCAAAAGCCGAGATAATCCAGATGCATGAGAAGCTCGAACGCCCAGATATGCTGCTGGGCTCGACATATAAGATCAAAACGCCGCAGTCAGAACACGCATTGTATATAACGATAAACGATGTCTTGCTCAACCAGGACACAGAATATGAGATGCGTCGCCCCTACGAGATATTTATCAATTCGAAAAACATGGACCACTTTCAATGGATCGTGGCACTGACGAGGATCATCTCAGCGGTGTTCAGAAAAGGCGGTGACGTCACCTTTCTGGTCGACGAATTACGCAGTGTATTCGACCCGCGTGGTGGGTATTTTAAAAAAGGCGGCAAATACAAACCGTCGCTGGTGGCCGAGATCGGGGATGCCATCGAATGCCACATGAAGATGATCGGTATGATCGAAGACAATGGCATGGATGACTGTCAGAAAGAGATGCTGGATGCAAAACGAAAGGAGTATGAAGCGATACATTGCAAAGAGAGCAATAAGAACAGGGTCGATGGCAGTGACAGTGAAGTCGATGATTTTCCACCCAGTTCGCAGCTGTGCCACAAATGTAATACCAGAGCGGTGATAAGCATGGATGGCTGTATGACCTGCCTGAGTTGTGGTGATTCAAAATGCGGGTGAATCAGTGTGTGATCGTAAAAAATGACAAGTTTAAGCTTAAAGATACAAAGCTGAGACGAAAGATCTATTGGCCTGATCTGGTGTTCGGACCAGTGAATCTCTGGAGTTTACCACCGGCATCTTTCTTTTATAAAAAGACTTGATCTGATAGTGACTGTATTTAGTTAAAAGCCTTTTCCGACGCATAGCGGACATTGAAAGATTTAGAAACATTTTTGCCGCGAAGGACGCAAAGAACGCGAAAAAAACGCCAATAAAACCTTTTTTAGTTTTTTTCGTAGGTCGGGTTAGCGCGGCGTAACCCGACGTTTACATTCAACTTTAAAAGATTAAAAGCGATTTAGCGCAGAGGCGCAGAGGACGCAGAGAAAAACTATTTATTGTTACTGCGCCGCAGGCGCAGTAACAAAAGAAAACTCTGTGCCCTCTGTGTCTCTGTGGTGAATAAGCTTTTCTTCGCGCTTTTCGCACCCCAAGGGTATTTGTCGCTTCGCTCGGGCACGTCCTTCGCGGCAAAAAAAATTGTTTCTCCGTAAGTCCGCTAATGGCCGCCGATAGCCGTCTTTCGGGTAAGAGTGGTTTTAAGTCATACAGGCTGCCCCTTTCAGGTGAGTTAAATCCTGATTCTTGATATAGATCATTAGTGTGTCCACCATAATTATAGAAAATACCTGGTTTTATTTATCCGTGTTTTTAATGAATCTTGCGCAATATGTAAATACTTTTGGTCAGGCTATGCTCATGCGTTACGGAGAACGTGTGCACAAGGTAGCCATCGATGCCGGATTTACCTGCCCGAACCGTGACGGCAGTATCGGTCGGGGTGGCTGCACCTTCTGTAATAATGTGTCATTCAGCCCTAACGGTCGTAAACCTGCACTGATCGCTGATCAGATCGAATCGGGTCGTCAGGTGATCCGGAAACGTACTGGCGCGAAAAAATACATCGCCTATTTCCAGGCTTATACCAATACTTATGCCGATGTCCGTGAGCTTGCTCGTCTGTATGATGAAGCATTAAAACAGCCCGATGTTATCGGTCTTGATATCGGTACGCGACCTGACTGTGTGCCAGATGAAGTGCTCGATCTACTGGTCGATTATCAGCAGCGGGGTTTTGAGGTATGGCTTGAACTCGGTCTGCAGTCTGCACATGACGAGACGCTGGCGCATGTCAACAGAGGGCACGGTTTTGCAGAATATGAACAGGCGGTGTTAAAGGCACGCGGTCGTGGCATCAATGTATGTACACACCTCATCCTCGGTCTGCCGGGAGAATCCACCGAACATCACATCAGCTCGCTTGAACGCGTGCTCGAACTGGGTATCGATGGCCTCAAGTTTCATCCGCTGCATGTCGTCAGGGGAACTCGTCTGGCCAATGAGTGGAGACAGGGTGAGTATCTGCCGTTGAGCATGGCAGGATATGTCTCCGATGTAGTCGAGCTGATCAGGCGTACACCGGAGGAAATCGTCTTTCATCGACTGACGGGAACGGCATCGCCAGATGTGCTGCTGGCACCGCAGTGGTGTTCAAAAAAATGGCAGGTACTCAATGCGATCACAGCGGCACTGGCCGGACAGGTCAAAAGGGCCGGTTTACTCGAAGATACAAACGCCCGTCCCATTCTGCACACATCGAGCAGCATGGCCTGTGTACCGGTATGAAGAACCTGTCGTTTATGTTGAGTCAGTTTTTTGTTTCCCCATATCGTTAGTAATGAAGTAAAGAGAAAAGAAATTATGGAACTGGTATGCCCCGCAGGTAATCTGCCGTCTCTAAAAGCCGCTGTTGATAACGGTGCGGATGCGGTGTACATGGGTTTTAAAGACGACACTAATGCGCGGCATTTTGCCGGGCTTAATTTTGATGACAAACGAGCCGGTGAGGGCATCCGCTACGCACATGATCGAGGGACAAAAGTGTTTGTTGCTATCAATACTTTTCCTCAGCCCTCCGGCTGGGCACGTTGGCAAAATGCTGTCGATCACGCTGCGGGCATGGGTGTCGATGCCCTGATCCTGGCAGACATCGGGGTGATGGATTATGCCTGCCATCGTTGGCCGGAACAGCGATTGCACCTGTCGGTGCAGGCTTCGGCAACCAGTGCGGAAGCGATCAATTTTTACTTTCAGAACTTCGGTATCCAGCGTGTGGTCCTGCCACGTGTGTTATCTCTCAAGCAGGTAAAACAGGTGGCATCAGACAGCCCCGTACCGATAGAGGTATTCGGTTTTGGCAGTCTCTGTGTGATGGTGGAAGGGCGTTGTGTGCTGTCTTCTTATGTGACAGGTCGTTCCCCCAATACGTTTGGAGCCTGTTCGCCGGCCAGTGCAGTGAGCTGGAACGAGACCCCTGACGGGCTTGAGACACGTTTGAATAATATACTTATCGACCGCCATGCAGAAAGCGAATCGGCCGGTTATCCGACCCTGTGCAAGGGCCGTTTCAATGTTGGCGACAATACTTATTACGCGATAGAGGAACCCACCAGCCTGAATACTCTGGCACTGTTGCCTGAGCTGCAGTCTGTCGGTGTTGCCGCCATCAAGATCGAAGGGCGACAGCGCAGTCCGGCCTATGTGGCACAGGTAACAAAAGTCTGGCGTGAGGCGATCGATAGCTGTGTAGCCCATCCTGAAAGTTATCAGACTCAGGCAGACTGGATGGTGGTGCTCGAAAAAGTATCAGAAGGTTCGCAGACGACACTGGGTGCCTATCATCGCCCCTGGCAGTAACGGTAAATCTTTCAGCAGAGCTGATCTATGCACACACAGACTAAAAAAATACCTGAATTATCGCTCGGTCCATTGCTTTATTACTGGCCTCGTGATGAGGTTTTTGCATTCTACGAGTCTGTTGCAGATTCAACCGTTGATATCGTTTACCTGGGTGAGACGGTCTGTTCGAAACGCCGTCTACTGAGGCCGGAGGCATGGTTGCAGATCGCCAACATGCTGACGGCTGCGGGTAAAGAGGTGGTGTTATCGACATTGACCTTGCTGGAAGCAAATTCGGAGCTGAGTGCACTGAAAAAGATCTGTGCTGAAGAGCTATATATGATCGAAGCCAATGATATGTCTGCGGTTCAGCTGATGTCCGGAAAACGTTCTTTCGTCACAGGACCGGCGGTGAATATCTATAATTCCAGAACTCTGGAAGTACTCGCCCGTTCAGGTCTGAAACGCTGGGTTCTGCAGGTCGAGTTATCAAGAGAGACCTTGTCTACAGTGCATCAGAACAGGCCAGCCGGGGTCGAAACAGAGGTATCTGTTTTTGGTAGACTGCCGTTGGCTTATTCGGCTCGATGTTTTACCGCGCGGGCACATAATCTGGCAAAAGATGATTGCCAGTTTCGTTGTCTTGATTACACCGATGGCCTGATGCTACGGACCCGTGAGGATGAAACTTTTCTCGTGCTCAACGGTATACAGACATTATCAGCCAGGACGCAGAACCTGATCAAAGAAATAGACGATCTTGTTGATCTCGAAATTGATGTGTTACGTATCAGTCCTCAGTCGAAAAATACACCGGAGATTATCGATGTTTTTTATGATCGTCTGCGCGGCAGGACAAGCTGTGATGAGGCCGAAAAAATGCTCCAACGTTATATCCTGTCGGGTGAATGTGATGGTTACTGGCATGGGC
>DROB01000233.1 GCA_011321985.1 Gammaproteobacteria bacterium
CATTTTCAATGGCTTAACAGCTATCAAAAATAGCAGCACATCCCTGTGCTGCGAGAACTCTGAATTAATCAGAATTTTCTAAACCTGACCTGAGTCAAAAATAAGCACTACCCGCTATGATAAAAAGAAGGTTCGGGGCACCCCGGCATCTCAAAAAATTATCGAAGTTTTAATAAACAGCGTGTATGCTAAACAAAAAAATAATCTGAAGGGGAAATTACCGTGTCGAGCATCGAAATCAATTCTGTTCTGGTCGAAAACCGTCTATTCAAACCCAGCGCAACATTCACTGCAAAAGCTCGCCTGAAAGCTGAAGATCTGGAGGCACTGTATAAGCGAGCCGAAGAGGATTATGAAGGTTTCTGGGGGGATCTGGCAAAACAACACATCGACTGGCACAGCCCCTTCACAACGATACTGGATGATAGTCTGGCCCCCCATTATAAATGGTTTACTGATGGTACGATGAACGTCAGTTATAACTGCATCGATCGACACCTTGAAAATAAATCAGAAAAAACAGCCATAATCTTCGAAGGTGAAACAGGTGATACCCGGCACATCAGCTACCAGCAGTTGCATGACGATGTCTGCCAGTTCGCCAATGTGTTAAAGGCCAAAGGCATCAATAAAGGGGACCGCATCGTCATCTACATGCCTATGGTGCCTGAAGCCGTAATTGCGATGCAGGCCTGCGCACGCATCGGGGCCATTCATTCAGTCGTATTCGGTGGTTTCTCAGCCGAATCTTTACGTGACCGTATAAACGATGCACAGGCCGTCATGGTTATTACCGCCGATGGCGGCACCCGGGGCGGGAAAATAGTCGAGCTCAAAAAAGAAACCGACAAAGCATTGAGCAAAGGTTGTGCCAGTATCAAAAACGTCATCGTATTAAAACGCAGTGGACAGGATATAACGATGCAGGATGGTCGTGATAGCTGGTGGTCTGACACCATAGAAGGACAGGATAAAACCTGCGAACCCGAATGGGTCAATGCCGAAGACCCGTTATTCCTGCTCTACACCTCGGGGTCCACCGGCAAACCCAAAGGTATCCAGCATGCCAGTGCCGGTTATCTGCTGAATGCAGTCATTACCAACCTCTGGGTGTTCGATCTCCAGGATAATGATATCTTCTGGTGTACTGCCGATGTTGGCTGGATTACCGGTCACACCTACGTCGCCTATGGCCCACTCGCCGCCGGCTCGACCATCGTGATGTATGAAGGTGCGCCCGTGGTGCCTGACGCAGGCCGTTTCTGGCAGATGTGTGAACAACACAAGGTCACTGTCTTCTACACCGCACCGACCGCTATACGTGCGCTGATGAAATTTGGCGATGATTACCCGAACAGATATGATCTATCCTCTATCCGTTTACTGGGCACCGTAGGCGAACCGATCAATCCAGAAGCCTGGATGTGGTACCACACCGTCATAGGTAAAGAGCGCTGCCCTATCGTCGACACCTGGTGGCAGACCGAAACCGGTGCCCATGTGCTAACACCTGTCCCCGGTGTCACCGCGACCAAACCCGGCTCATGCACCCTGCCACTACCGGGTATGGCAGCTGACATCGTCAATGAAGACGGTAAATCGATCACCGAAGCCAATACGGGCGGATATCTGGTTATCACCAAACCCTGGCCATCGATGGTACGGACAGTCTGGGGGGATGATGAACGTTATGTCGATACTTACTTCCCTAAATTTGATGGTAAATATTATCTCGCCGGTGACAGTGCTCGCCGTGATGACGACGGTTATTTCTGGATCATGGGACGTATCGATGATGTACTCAACGTGTCAGGACACCGGCTGGGTACCATGGAAATAGAATCAGCACTGGTCGCCAATGAAGCGGTTATCGAAGCCGCCGTTGTCGGTCGCCCACATGACCTGAAAGGGGAATCCATCGTGGCCTTTGTCATCTGTAAAGGTGACCGCCCTGTCGGTGATGATGCAGAAAAAATGGTCGCCAGCCTACGTAACTGGGTGGGGGAACAGATCGGCGCTATCGCAAAACCGGATGATATCCGTTTTGCCGATGGCTTGCCCAAGACCCGATCTGGAAAAATTATGCGCCGTTTATTAAGAACCATTGCAGCAGGTGAAGAGATCACATCCGATACCTCGACACTGGAAAATGAAGCCGTGGTCGAGCAGTTACAGGGGAAAGTTTGAAGCTGCTGACATTTTGGAAATGTCTCAAACCGACGCAAAGCAGACGTTGAAAGATTTAGAAACATTTTTGCCACCAAGGACGTGCCCGAGCGAAGCGACAAATACCCTTGGGGTGCAAAGAACGCGAAAAAAACGCCAATAAAACCTTTTTTAGTTTTTTTCGTAGGTCGGGTTAACGCAGCGTAACCCGGCGTTTACATTCAACTTTAAAAGATTAAAAGCAATTTACCGCAGAGACGCAGGGAGAAACGTTTGATTTTACTTCACTGCTGTCCCGTTAACTATTGAAGGAATGAAATCCAGCAAATGACTGAGACC
>DROB01000234.1 GCA_011321985.1 Gammaproteobacteria bacterium
ATTATATTTATACCTGCTCTAAAAAAACAGGCGGCAGCTTGTCACGCATTTTTAATCCATACCTGCTTTGATTGCTGCAATCACTTCATTTTCGATGGTGACGAATAAATCCAGAGCCGGGCTGCCTTTTGCCAGCACCGTCGGGCGGTTAAACAAGGCGGTGGTTTTGCCATCACGCTCGATCAAGCTGATATGCAAGGGACAAAATCCCAACATTGAAGGATCCAGATTACTGACCTTGTTCGCATACCAGCCGTTACAGAACACCATGCTACGAATCGCGGTTAGATTATTCTGATTGTAATCATCGCCCCACTTTCCGGAAAAACGCGAGAGATTTGCACCAATATTCGGCTCAAAAACCACATAAAATCGTGCATCTTCCAGGCTTTTATAAACACTGTCGTAAACCTCGTCTATGGGTTTGTCAACCGTGAGCTGAAACACCGGTGATGCTGGCGGCACTTGCGACATAGCAGGCATTGAAAACAACATCCCAGCTATGAATAGTAACGGCATGAACAATAATTGTTTGGCTGTTTGCATGATTTTCTCCTGATAAAGCAGATCCCCTCCCCCGACAGCAATCCGATGACGCACAAATGACCGGTTATTACCACTAATGAATAGAGATGCCAGTCGGGAAACAGGCTGTTACAATACAACAAAATTTCTTTGCTGTGGAGTGAAAATTAACAATGGCAGGGAAATACTCAACAACCAGAATGCGTCGTATGCGTAAAGATGACTTCTCACGACGATTGATGCGAGAAAACTTACTGCATGTCAACGACCTGATTTACCCCATGTTTGTCATCGAAGGTGAAAACAAGCGCGAACCGGTAAGCTCCATGCCCGGTATTGAACGTGTCACTATCGATCAGCTGATAATTGAAGCCAGACAATGTGTTGAGCTGGGCATTCCAGCTATCGCCCTGTTCCCAGTGGTCGACGCTGACAGGAAATCCGATGATGCCAAAGAGGCCTACAACCCGCAAGGGCTTGCACAACAGGCCGTGCGTCAATTAAAACTTGCCTGCCCCGATCTGGGTATCATCACCGATGTGGCGCTAGACCCGTTTACCAGTCATGGACAGGATGGACTAATCGATGAAAACGGCTATGTGCTCAATGATGAAACCGTCGAGGTACTGATTAAACAGGCATTGTCACATGCAGAAGCCGGCGCAGACATTGTCGCGCCATCTGACATGATGGATGGTCGCATCGGTGCTATCCGGCAGGCACTGGAGGTAAATACTTATATCCATACCCGTATTCTTTCCTATGCGGCCAAATATGCCTCCAGTTTTTACGGGCCGTTCAGGGATGCGGTTGGCTCTGCTAAAAATCTTGGCGGTGGTAATAAGTACAGCTATCAAATGGATCCAGCCAATTCTGATGAAGCACTACGTGAAGTAGCGCTGGATATTGATGAAGGTGCGGACATGTTTATGGTGAAACCGGGCATGCCCTACCTTGATATTGTACGGCGTGTGAAACAGACATTTGAAGTGCCGACCTATGTGTATCAGGTAAGCGGCGAATACGCGATGCTTAAAGCAGCCAGTCAAAATGGATGGCTGGACGAAAAGGCTACCGTAATGGAGAGCCTGCTCGCTTTTAAACGCGCCGGAGCCGATGGTATCCTGACTTATTTTGCCAAGGACGCTGCCCGCTGGTTAACGGAATCGTCATAACCCGCCGGTCTCATCCTGCTTGTTCAAACACTTGTGATGTTCTTATGCCGATAACCACCCCAGACCGTTATGCTGTGTTTGGCAACCCTGTCGCACACAGCAAATCCCCTCTTATCCACTCCCTGTTTGCCAGACAAACCGGACAACAACTAATTTATACCGCCGAGTTGGCTGAAATC
>DROB01000235.1 GCA_011321985.1 Gammaproteobacteria bacterium
ACTAATTGACCGTAAGGCTTGACCATATAACCCCAAGCAACGCATGTTGCCAGGGTTGTTGTTTGACCAGTAACGCTCGAATATAATAATGATATTCTGTTATACCCTGTTTGTAAGGCTTTCCAATTTCGGTGTTTCGAAAACGCATGAGTCGTTAGCGAAATACCACCCAGTTTGACTGGCGGCAATAGCAAGTAGGAACCACCTGATCCCATCTCGAACTCAGAAGTGAAACTGCTCAGCGCCGATGGTAGTGTGGGGTCTCCCCATGTGAGAGTAGGACACCGCCAGGCTTTAATACCGAAATACCCGATCAGAAATGGTCGGGTATTTTTTTCTCTGCTATATACGAAGTGCCCTGCTACAAAACGGGATATCGGTTTTTGCTTCCGGCAAAACAGGCATACACTGCACCCATGTGGTTAACCGCAGGCTTTAATGCCGAAAAACCCGAACAGAAATGTTCGGGTTTTTTATCCTTATTATTTTTGTTCGAGTGTCCCTAGATATTCGATAACCTGTTTTGCATCATCTTTGCTTAACCACTCAGGCGCCTTGTTCTGCATCCTCTGTACGGTGTGTGTCCATGCTTTCAGGTTGTTTCCTGTTTTTAATTTCTCGTAGATACGGTCGAGTGTGTGGCATGCGCTACAACGTTCGAGAAAGATGGCCTGTGCGTTACCGCTAGCCCTTTTTTCTCGCTTTATTTTGGGGGCTTTGCCCAGATAATCGAGAATCTGGCGGGATTCTTCCATAGAGATCCACTGCTGATTTTTTTCTCGCATACGTTTGACTATGTGGCTTCTACTGGCATCCGTGAGTGGCTCAATAAAGATTCTGTCTAAGGTGTGGCATAAACTGCATTTTTTTTCAAATAGCTGTTTTTCAGCCGAAAGTGACATCGTCTCCTCGACTGATTTGCTATGCGATTGCAGGTATACAAGTACCTCTTTTTTTTGTTCCGGGGTTAATTTCGCCAGTTTTGCCATTATTTTCAAACGTTTCTCCCAGCCCATTTCAGGCGGTGCGGAAGGGTCCGGGAGGTCGTGGCAACGATGACATCGTTGCTCAAAGATTTTTTCCCCGCTGTTGTCGGCCATCGATGGTATTGGATTTAAAAAGAGAAAAATGAAAAAAACGAGCAGCGTCAAGTCGTACTTCGAGGATTTATGTGAGTGCATTGCATATCTCTAGTGGGTATGAGTGATGATACATTAATATATTTTTTTCTTATAAATCAAATAGTTTTGTAAAAAAATAAAAAATATGTTGACACTGAGTCTATATCCCTTTATAAATACTGCCACCTTGACAGGTTTGTAATAACAAGAAAAACTAATGTGATTGCCGTGATATGAGCACTGGATGCTTTAGTTTTTGCCTCACTGTGTAATCGCTTACTGAAGTTACAAGGGGGGAAATGTGAAAAAAATAACATTCAGGCAGACGCTTCGTCGTCTCGCCGTGTACTCGCTGTTTTCAGCGACAGTCATACCCGCAATGTGGGTGGCTGGTATCAATGACGCAGAAGCGGTACCTGCATTCGCACGTAAATACGATATGACCTGCAACGTCTGTCATACTCGTCAGCCACGTCTTAATCCTTTCGGACAGCGGTTCCTGGAGAATGGTTACCAGTTGCCGGGTACTTCTGACGGTGGTACCAAAGAGAAGCATCTCCTGGGCGGCGAGTTGAACGGTGCTACGCTTGACGATATCAGTAATTACATGGCGGTACGTCTAAGGGCGGATGTCCAGCAGGCCAGTTTTAAAGATAACTCGGTCATTGGTGAGGCTAACGATGATCCGGATATCATATTCCCGAATGTCGTCAATATTTTCTTTGCCGGTACGGCAACGAAAGACATTGGCTTCTTCTTTGAGACGGAGTATGCGACCCAGGGAGGTGAAGACCCTGCATTGAGGTTTGAGCGGTCCTATCTATCGTTCAACAATGTCGGTGGTAGGCAGGTCGCGAATATCAAAGTGGGTAACTTCGATCCATCGGCGATGTACTCGTTTCCTACACATCGCCAGATGATCAATCCGGTTCCGCCTGTCGCAGAGACAAATGCTTTCCCACCCAATATTGGCCGTGTTCCGCTCCTGCCACTGGCTTTTGCCAGCAAGATGTTCGGTCTGACTCGCGGGCCGTCAAGATCAAATGGTGTATTACGAACGGGTGTTACCCCTGCCGGGAATACCACCTATGATCCTGAAGGAACAGATGGGTTTTCTATTTTACCGTTCGAGCCGATGTTCTTCAATGCGCCAGCGCAACGAGGTATCTCGGTCCATGGCAGACCTTTCGGTAACAGCTTCCTGTATCAGGTTGGTGTCGTGCAGTCAGAGACTGCGGAAGATGTGCCCGAGACTACCTTCGATCCTTATATCATGCTGCGCTACGATATCCTGGGTAAGTACAGCAACTTCCAGGTATCAGGATTTTATTATACTGCTTCCAAAGCGGCACGTGCCACCCTGCGCCCCCCGGGTCCGCAGACACCATTTAACGGGGAAGTCTTGTTTGCCAAGAAGGCTTCTGACTGGGACCGCATGGGTTTAGCAGCACGCTGGCAATATAAGTCACTGGATATTTACGGTACCTACATTATCGACAAGATAGATAAACCGGATTTTGGTAATCCGGTACTCAATAT
>DROB01000236.1 GCA_011321985.1 Gammaproteobacteria bacterium
CACAGATAGAGGATGGCTCTGCTATAGCCGAACAGGCATCCACACTAACGGCGGAGATCCTGGGCAAACCGGAAAGCTATGTGATGGTGAAAATTCAATCCGAGCAGACTTTGATATTTGCTGGATCGGATGCTCCTGCTGCGCATGTCAAACTTCAGAGTCTCGGTATGCCCGAAAACAATACGGGCGAACTTTCCAGAAAAATCTGCTCATTTATCGAGACAAAACTGGACATCAGCAGTGCACGGATATATATCGAATTCACCAGTCCGGAGCGCCATATGTGGGGCTGGGACAATAAAACGTTCTGAAGAAAATCACTATGCTCCACATCGTGTCAGAAATAATAGTGGTAGCTAACTGACCAGTCATCGTCATCAAAAAAATCATACGCTATCCGTTTATACTGCAACCGTATCGCATGATTAACCTGCAAGTTGTATTGCCATTGCCCCCGCAAGATATCTTTGTCCAGATCAAAACCCGCCATTGATACATCTTTTTCATAACTCAATTCAAACTGACTGGTCTTATAATTAAAATACAGACCGGTCTGCAACCCCAGTAACATGCTATACCCTTTGCGGTAGCCTGAAGACAGGTTCCACTCTCCCATCAAAAGAGCAAAAGGCATAAATGCCTTTTGCTTTATACTCACACCCACCCCACCACGGCCGGTAAAATTTCTTACTGATTTCGACCGACGCAACTGAGTACGATCTAACCGTATATCAAACAACCAGGATACCGGAGTCTGCCATTGACTCAATGGACTTAACGAGGTGATATTAAGAAAGCGCAGACTTTCCAGTCTCAGCCTGTCGCCTGAACTCTTTTCGGTAAAACCCTTCAGCCGTATATCAAATATATTGATGGCAGCACCATCGATATAACCCTGTGGTGCATCGAGTAGATCGTGAAAAGCCGGACGAAATCTTAAATCGATATACTGGCGACTATTCTGTTCACCATAACCGGCGGCTATCCGCGTCGACTCATGCCCTTTTTCTGGTGACACACGTCGAACATCAAGACTATCATTTACAGCCATAACATCACTCACCACTTCATCCTGACCAGACTGGAGCGATAGCTCGCTGAGCTGCTGCAGAATAGCCTGTGCCTTCACCGAAGTTGCCTGACCATGAAACTGCAGGATGTTATAACTCTGTTCCAGAGCATCTATCTTCTCGGTATCGGAGCTTAGACCCTGCAATGCTTTATCGATATTTTCCTTATCTGCAGCGGTTTTATCAGATAGCAACGTAGCCACGATGGCTGTATTTTTTTTCTTTTCATCAATAAAATAATCATCGATCTTTGTGGACAGAGCTGCTCGAAAAAAGCGTGACCGTATCAGATTTTTATCATCAAGTTTACGCACCGTATCTACGGGCAGGGCATAGAACAGAAAATCACCCTCTCCTGTCAGCTGCATTCCAGGGCGAACCACATCAAGCAGTGCCAGCAGGCGATAAGCACAATTTTCCCGAAAAAAATAATAATCAAAATCGATACCTTTCACTTCCCACACATGGCGCACCAGTTGTTCCATCTCTTCTGCACTCAGATCGAGCTGATATTCCCATATGTCACGATTTTCGATATTGCTGTATTCCTGTACCATCCTGTAATAAGGCTTGCTCTTAAATATGCCGCTGTAACCACCGAATAACCCTTTTGCCACGTAGGACACCAGGTCATCACTCCTCTTTACTCGCGCCGCATAATTCAGCGTCTGTGAGAGCAACACGGATTCATCTCTGCCGTCAAAGCGTAAGAAGGTATGGCCAAATATCGAGCCCGGATTATTCAGATACATCGTAGGAAAAACCAGAGATAATCTATCGTGCGAAACTTTTAACTGGAATGCCTCGAGCAGAGGACAGGACACATCATTGTCATCAGATATATTCAGTTGCTGTTTCAGCCACCACCACCTTGCCGGGAACAGGCACTGTGCATGACGGCTCTCCGGGCCACGGAAGAACGCTTTTATATCAGCGACGAGTTCAGCATGGGCATCGGTTTTCCCGTTTTCAGACAGAAAAAAATTTTCATCATCGGCCTGGCTGATAAACTGCTGTGACAGGATCTCACGTTTATAATGCAGCAAGGCATACCATATCTCATGTTCAGCCAGCTGTAACTGCTCAGCCTGCGACAGGACCACTGAGATATCATCTGCATTTTTGATGACAGGGTCTTCACCAGCGTATACCGTTACCACCATGAACAGTGATGTAAAACAGGCCAGAAAAACAGTTGATATCGTGGGCGGCATAAACAGACATTTCATAATGATTACGACAACAAAGATGCTTCGTGTAAAACTCTCGCGATTATTGATAGAATGCGCATATTCTACCGAGTATCACTAATATGTATTTATCTAAATTTCAACTGACCACATTAAAAGAGACCCCTTCCGATGCAGAGATCAGCAGCCATCAGCTGATGCTACGTGCCGGTATGATAAAAAAACTCGCCTCCGGGCTGTATTCCTGGCTACCACTGGGGCTACGTGTAATGCGTAAGGTCGAAAACATCGTGCGTGAAGAGATGGACAACAGCGGTTGCCTGGAAGTTCTGATGCCTGCCGTACAACCCGGTGAATTATGGAAAGAATCCGGTCGCTGGGAACAGTATGGCCCCGAGCTATTACGCATGAAAGACCGACATGATCGTGAGTTCTGTTTCGGGCCGACACATGAAGAGATCATCACCGATCTGGCGCGCACCGAGTTGTCCAGTTACAAACAGTTACCTGTGACCTACTACCAGATCCAGACGAAGTTTCGTGATGAGGTTCGCCCACGTTTTGGTGTCATGCGCTCCCGCGAATTCATCATGAAAGATGCTTATTCATTCCACACCAGCCAGCACAGCCTGCAACAGACTTATGACATCATGTATCAGGCATACAGCAATATCTTCACCCGTCTGGGCCTGAAATTTCGTGCAGTCATGGCAGACAGTGGAGCAATCGGAGGCAATAGCTCTCACGAGTTTCACGTACTGGCTGATTCCGGTGAAGATGCCATCGCTTTCTCCGATGAAAGTGATTATGCCGCCAATGTCGAAAAAGCTGAGACACGGCCAGCAACAGATAAACGCCCGGCCGCCAGTGCCCAGAAAACGGTCGTCGACACGCCGGATCAACACAGTATAGAAGAGGTCAGTCAATTTCTTGATGTACCCGCTACACGATGCCTTAAGACATTATTCGTCGCCGGCAGCAAAAAAGATACCGTGGTCGCTCTGGTCTTGCGTGGTGATCATGAGCTGAACGAAATCAAAGCCTCTCATCTTGCTGATGTCGCCGAACCGCTGTGTTTTGCCAGCGACGAACAGATCCAGCAGGTCACCCATTGTTCAGCTGGCTCATTGGGGCCGGTGGGCCTAACGATTCCCGTCATCGCCGATTACGCAGCGATACAGGTAGCCGATTTTGTCTGTGGAGCCAATGAAGACGGTAAACACTTTACCGGTGTTAACTGGGAGCGCGACTGCGATCTTCCCACCACTGCTGACCTGCGAAATATCGTCGAAGGCGATGCCAGCCCTGACGGTAAAGGTACCCTCTCGATCGTACGTGGCATCGAAGTCGGTCATATTTTCCAGCTAGGTACCAAATATTCCGAAGCCATGAAGGCCACCGTTTTAGATGAAAACGGTAAAGCCGTTACCATGACCATGGGCTGTTACGGTATAGGTATCACCCGTATCGTTGCCTCGGCTATCGAGCAGAATCATGACGACAATGGCATCATCTGGCCCACGAGCCTGGCACCGTTTGATGTCGCCATCGCTCCGATCAATATGCAAAAATCGGAGGATGTCAGTAATACCGCTATAAAATTGCACGATGAACTGACAGCAGCCGGGCTGGATGTATTGCTGTACGACGAAAAAGCCCGTCTGGGTGGCATGTTGGCTGACCTGGATCTGATCGGCATCCCGCACCGTATCGTCATCGGTGATCGAGGTTTAAAAGAAGGCAAAGTGGAATACAAAAAACGTGATGCAGAAGAGAGTCAGGAAATGGCTGTTGACGAGGTCATCAGCTTTTTGACCACGTAATCGTGCTATAAAAAACATCACTCAACAACCCTGCTTTTTCTCTACAGGTAATCGCGGTTTGCAAACAGCTCCTGCAGGTGATGGTATGCCTGCAGGAGCTAAATGTATTCCGCGATACCACACGTTGCAGGTTTAACCGGAGGTGACTGAAGGAATGATGCACTCTGATGTGATTGCACTATAATTTCCTGGTATATATTACTAATGCGTATATTCGGATCATGATCAAATACTTAACCGGTATATTCTTCCTGTGCATCTTGAATTCATTTATTCTCGCACAGGTACACGCCGACACACAAAAGGTCGACCCCAGGCTTCGTCAGCTGCTCGCCGAAGCCATAAATTCATCAGAAAGCTTCGACGACCGGTTTCATGCTGAAGTCTGGCTGCTGGACATGTCTAATCGTTTAAAACCTTTTGTCAAAGATGAAAAGACCCGGCTGTCCATACTCAAAGATATCCACCGGGAAGCAAAACGTGCAGGATTACAACCTGAACTCGTGCTCGCACTGATAGAAGTAGAGAGTCATTTTGACAGTTACGCTATCTCGAAGTCTGGTGCACAGGGTATGATGCAGATAATGCCATTCTGGTTAGATGAGATCGGCCATGCCGATGACAATCTGATCGAGGTAAAAACCAACCTGCGGATGGGTTGCACTATCTTAAAATACTATATGGATATGGAACGGAACGATCTGCACAAAGCGCTGGCTCGTTACAATGGCAGCCGGGGATCAAAGATCTACAGTAATAAAGTATTGATCGCATTACAGAATCACTGGTACCAATCCTAGGATAAGCTCCCAAATCCCCACGACTCATAGCTTGTGTGACTAAGTCACTGATGACTATATTAGAGTTATGTAATATAGTCATCTTTAATATTACTGGAGTATCGACTTATGTGTAACGTTGGCGGAATTGATCGTATTATTCGTATTATTGTGGGTACACTACTGGTGAGCCTGGTCTTTTTTGGTGAACCAATCATCGGTAGCAACCTTATCTGGGGATGGATAGGCATTATCCCTTTAGCGACAGGTATTTTTAAATTTTGCCCCCTATACACGTTACTTGGCTTTAAAACCTGCTCTGTGGAATAATTTCGACAACTTATGTGACGAATGTCACGGACGACTTAAATTTAATATATTATTGTTGCCGTATGTTCTACTTTTTACTGCAATATAAGCCAGATGTGTAACGTAAACGGTCTCGGTCAATTTTTAAGGATTATCTCAGGGCTGGTTCTTATCGCCCTGGCCTGGTTCGGTCCACAGACATCGATACTCGACTTCGAGTGGATGAGGTTGTGGAATCTCGGCTGGCTGGGTCTGTTCCCTCTGGTATCAGGTATTGCCGCCTTCTGCCCGATTTATGCCGTTTTTGGATTTGGTCAGAAGAAGTAGCGCCCCTTTCCCGGGGTAAATGTGATCAACCCATGAATCACTGCCTGTCCGATCTCACTCTTATTCAGAGCTTCCCTGATACCTGATGTTCACCGCCTGTAACACGTCCCCGGTATGCGGATTTTCTGCAAAAGCGACGATGCTTAAATCCTGTTTTTTCCATTCTTCATCCAGAGCAACGACGTGCTCCGTCACCCGCTGCTCCTCAGGCTTACCATGGAAGTAAGGACCGGATAAATGTCTGACGACAAAGTCATGCCGCAGTTTTTTACCCTCATTCTCGCCATCATCTACATCACTGAATAGATTGTTTTCCACGATAGCAAAATAATATCTGACATCTTTAATCTCACTGTTCGTGATGTCTGATGTTAATTCAAGCTGTAACGAGCCCTCGTCTTGTTTCACCGTCAACGCAAGTCTAACCGATGATTTCCCTGCGACCACCTTATTGATATCTTTGTTAAACGTCATATATCGACGATAATCATCGCCGACCAGGACAAACTGCGGTGTATATACCGTGCTCTTGTTATTTTTGTAGGCAAGCTCTCGTTGGCGGCGGTCATACTGTTTTTTAGCAAAACGGTCTTTCCAGCCGATATAATCCCAATAGGTTACATGAAACGCCAGCGGTATCAGTTGCTGATCAGTGAAACCCGAATCCTTTAATCCACTTAGAAAGTGATCAGCCGGTGGGCAACTGCTGCAACCTTCCGAAGTGTAGAGTTCCAGTAAGGCGACCCGATTGACGGGACTTACAGCTGTTTTTGCCGCTTCCTCTGCCAGAGCGTCCAACGGCACAGAGAAGGAGGGGATAAAGAATACGAGCAGGAGTAGTTTTTTCATAGTGCTGCGACCTGTTTTAAAGCAGCGGTTATTCTACGAGATTAAAAAACCATTTCCGACGCATAGCGGACGTTAAGGGCTTTAAAAAACTTTGAATAAAGAGCACAATTTTTCAACTATTCAGTCTATCAACGCATTCCACGCAATACATCAGCCTTGATATCTTCTATATCTTCCAGCCCCACCGCGATACGGATCAGACCATCCGTTATACCTGCTTCGGCACGCTGTTCTGGTGTTAAGCGCCCATGCGTGGTCGTTGCCGGATGCGTGATGGTTGATTTTGTATCACCCAGGTTTGCCGTGATAGATAATATCCTGGTCTCATCGATCAGTCTCCAACCCTCCTTTTTGCCACCATTTAGTTCAAACGATAACAGACCACCAAAATCACTCTGCTGTATTTTTGCCAGTTCATGTTGAGGATGGCTTTCCAGGCCAGGATAATACACACGTTTCACTTCAGCTTGCTGCTCTAACCATAAGGCCAGTTCCATAGCCCCAGCACTGTGCGCCCTCATACGAAGGTCCAGCGTCTCCAGTCCTTTTAAAAAAACCCAGGCGTTGAATGCACTCATGGTCGGACCTGCTGAACGCAAAAACCCAAAGACTCCGTCACCGACAACATCATCTGTGCCGCAGACAGCACCGCCGATACACCGCCCCTGTCCATCGATGTATTTCGTTGCCGAATGGATGACGATATCAGCGCCCAGTGCGATCGGCCGTTGCAACGCAGGCGTACAGAAGCAGTTATCGACCGCAAGCAGGCAACCATGTTTATGGGCTATATCTGCTAGCGCAGCGATATCGACTAGCTCCGTCAACGGGTTTGATGGCGTCTCCAGAAATAGCAGCTTCGTCTCTGTTTTTATCGCCTTTTCCCATGCCGACAGATCAGATAACTCGACATAACTGGTCTTGATACCCAGCTTATCGATGATATTGTTAAACAGCACGGTGGTCGATCCAAAAATACTGCGCGACGAAACGACATGATCCCCTGTTTTTAACAGACCCAGCACCGTCGCTGTGATCGCTGACATGCCTGAAGCCGTTGCCACACAACATTCCGCCCCTTCCAGCGAAGCCAGTCGATGTTCAAACGTTCTTACTGTCGGATTGGTAAAACGTGAATAGATATTGCCCGGCGACTCACCCGAAAACCGTGCAGCGGCTTCTGCCGCCGACGAAAAAACGAAACTGGAGGTAGGAAATATCGGCTCGCTGTGTTCACCCTCATGTGTCCGCACCTGCCCGGCACGGACTGCTCGTGTGGTAAATTCAAACTCATCACCAAATTCATGATCTTTTTCTGTCATCACATAGACCTTCTAACATCTGTACTTTAATGTAGCATATCGCTACTCTTCGATGAGCACTTCACTGCCCGGTTCGACCAGTCGAAATAACTCGACCACATCCTGATTGCACATCCGAATACAGCCAATCGATGATGCCGTCCCTATACTCTCCTCATGATTGGTACCGTGGATATAGATATACCGTTGATAGGTATCGACATACCCCCCCTTGTTTCTTCCCGGCTCCATGCCTTCGAGCCACATGATACGGCTCATAATAACATCATCAGGCAGGTCAACATTACGGGCTTTGCACTCGTTCAGATCACCATGCGGGACACGACCGATAAAAACCTCATTGACCGGCATGGCACCACCTAACTTGTCTTTTATACGATGCAGGCCCAATGGTGTCTTCTTGCTGCCGTTCTCGTTACCCGCACCATATTTCGATGTCGATACCGGATATTGATGAAGTAATTTATTATCTTCATCAAACAGGCTCAGACACTGTTCCGACAGTTTAATTTTTATTGAATTCACACGCTTACCACTCATCTGTTCGACTCTAAGTATCACACAGTTGAAAGCATAATCAATAGCCATTAAGTCAAAAAAACGATCTGATTTTTCAAAATCATGATGAATACTATCCACAATAAAAGGATGTGTAGCTCATGTCTTCCCTACATATTGGCTAGCCAACATTTGATGAGTTCGGTTTTTAGACTGGGCACAGCCCGCACCAGCCGTAGCAGGGTTTCAGCAGTAGCAACATCCGTAAGATACTTTTTCCCGACTGAAGCAGTAAGTTTCAGTCGGGGAAAATTTACCACCGACTGACTGTCTTCCTAAGTCGTTGTTTTAACTTGCCCCAGTATTTTCGAGCCGCTTGATAATCAGCTTGCTGCATCAATGCCTGTATAATATCAATAACACTAAACCACCAAATCTCAGCCTCTTTATCATAGGCCTTGCGGATTTCATAATCCTCAAACAATGTCATATCAGTTTCCATTTGTTTTACTCCCTGCTGTTTCTGTAAATAGACCATCAATATACTGCACCGAATGATCACGACAAAAAGTATCGGGTTCGCATAAATCGTACAACGAACAAGCTCGGCAACATTTTTTAATGTCCGTGGGTGGTGGTGTTCTTCCTGAAGCCAGTAATGCCTGTACGTGATTAATGGCAGCGGGTGCCCAAAGTTTATCGTTTCAATCCACGCGCCCGTGAAGGCGCGACATAACCTATCCATCACAACCCAGTCAGGTTCGAGTTTCAATCCACGCGCCCGTGAAGGCGCGACGTGCAGACTTTACAGATAATGATGGTCAGATTTCAGTTTCAATCCACGCGCCCGTGAAGGCGCGACTTTCCAGTGTTGCATAGATATATCCGACTTGGCCGGTTTCAATCCACGCGCCCGTGAAGGCGCGACTCAGGAGCCAGATCGGGTACGTTTCTAAAAGGGGTTTCAATCCACGCGCCCGTGAAGGCGCGACCCCCAGCGTGTGTCGCTAATGTAGGCGTGTTTCGGGTTTCAATCCACGCGCCCGTGAAGGCGCGACGTTTGAGCTTCGTACGCCTTATAAGCCGGTGTCTTGTTTCAATCCACGCGCCCGTGAAGGCGCGACCGGGTCTGCTGTGCGCGCTTTACGTCTTGACAGTGTTTCAATCCACGCGCCCGTGAAGGCGCGACTAAATGATGCGTTGCTTACTTTCTGCAGTCTCATGTTTCAATCCACGCGCCCGTGAAGGCGCGACAAGTTTTTGTTGCTATATCTACGTCTGTTAAATATGTTTCAATCCACGCGCCCGTGAAGGCGCGACTTTGAATCAATACCATAATTTAC